>JBILUF010000184.1:0-5765 GCA_044371155.1 Bdellovibrionota bacterium | reverse complement strand
ACCTCGAACCAACCCCAGTAAGGTGTGCACCCGCCAAGATTCGAACTTGGGACCCCCTGCTTAGAAGGCAGGTGCTCTATCCTACTGAGCTACGGGTGCGTAGGGGCCCAGAATGCATGTAAATGGCTGAAACGTAAAGAGGTTCCGCCACCTTACCCTCCAACCGGCCGCACTTCCCAGGATAGTCATTTCAAGCGGTTAGCACCCTCCCTCGTTTGATCGGAAGCAATTCCATAACAGGTGCAGATAGGTGGGCTGAATAGGCTCTCGTGTAACTGTTTCTTGCGCTCTTTTGCATCTGCCACCACCCCACTTGAGAGCGTGCGGTGGGAACACCTTCGGGTCACCGAGGTGTCTGGCACAGCGCGGGTCATCGGAAGGTGCCACGCGGCGGTGTAGGAGGCTTAACTGTGGAGGTTTTCACATGACCAGTCTAGACTCAGAAACGAACTCTGGCGAACGCAGCAGCGCACGACTGGTGGGATGGCTTGTTTCGTACGGGATAGACAGCCTCGGGGCAGCCTATGAGATTCGAGCCGGACGGCTCCTGATTAGCTCCGCCCCAGCTTCCGACCTCCGCACCATCTCGGTGGCGGACGATTCTGTTTCCTCCCCGCACCTTGCAGTGAATGCAACTGCTAAACACCAGGTGTTAATCCAGGATATTTTCTCAGAGCACGGGACATACATAAGGAAATTGGGCGCCGAGAAAGAGCAACGGGTGACGGGACCAACCCCGCTGCACCACGGGGACTGGCTCCGCATCGGGGACACGATGCGGTTCCAGGTCTGTTTAATTGATATGGGCAAGCACAGAGTGGAGCAGTAACAGCGTAGCTGAAGCGAACAATGGCTGAAGGGCAAAAGAAAAAGATTTTTGACGGACGGTACGACATCCTCTCGATCGTAGGGCGGGGTGCGTGCAGTGTCGTCTATCATGCCCGCCATATCTCCCCGCCGATTACCGACGTTGCGCTCAAGGTGCTTATCAACAAGCAAGGCAAGCGTGCCAATAGCGATCGCCTCCGCAAAGAGGCGCTGGCAATGGTGTCATCACGTCACCGCTATGTGATTCGCCTTGATGACTTCCACTCGGTGGGAGACCTCTGCTACCTCTCGATGGAGTTCGCTCCGGAATCGGATGTCCGTAAATTCGCTGCTCGTAGCGGAGGCAGGCTGGGCGTAGTGCAGGCAGAGCGCTTCTTGCTGCAAGCAGCGGAGGCACTCGGATTCATCCATCGCGCCGGAATAATTCATCGTGACCTAAAGCCCGACAATATCCTGGTGATGAATCAAAATGAGATTCGACTCGGAGATTTCGGGGTAGCAGTGTTGCCAGGAGAGGAGTCATCCCTGGAGGAGCTCCAACAGGGCATAGGCACAATGGACTACATGGCGCCCGAGGTGCTCGAAGGGGTGCGATATGATCAGCGCTCGGATGTGTATGCACTCGCGGTAACATTCTACGAAATCCTAAGTGGCAAACACCCGTTTGCCGGATTGCCAATTGCAGAGCAGCTAACCGCTCGGAAGGATGGTGCGGTGCCGCCCCTTTCAGCGCTCGCACCTGAGGTGCCGGGATATCTCTCAACCGTTATCATGAAGGCGATGAGCTACTCAGAAGAGCAGCGCTATCCTACCGGACGGGATATGCTCCAGGCTCTCTTGGTAGCCAAATCCGAGGCCCCTGCCCCAACCACCGTATCCGCCCCCAAATCTTCTGCACCGCAGCGGACTAAAGGAGCAGCAGCGGAGCAGTCAGCGCAACCCAAACCAGCTAAGCGCGCAGCAGATGCAGTAGCCTCCGATAAGCCAAAGCAAAATGCCGCCGAGACCCCAGTAAAACAGGCTGCAAACTCCGGCGCTGCCGCAAAGGGTGCCACCGAGGGACGACAGCGCAAGCCCACCCTAACACCTCTGACTCCAGGAAAAGTTGTCGCGGGCAAGCCGATCTCAAAGCCCAAGGATGCTGCCAACGCGGCGCCTAAAGGATCAGAGGCTCCAGCGGCAGCAGGATCAAAGCCTGCCCTGAGTCGCACCAACGATGCCGAATCGTCCCAGTCTGAGCGCACCCAGTCTGAGCGCACCCAGTCTGAGCGCACCAAGGCGCGCGCGGGTGAGCAAGTCCCGGAGCAATCCGAGAACACGGCCCCGCAGGAGGAGGAATCCCCGATTCAGCCCACCAGCCAGCTCCCCGGAATCGGCCTTAAGCGCACCAGCACCTCCCCAACTATCCCCACAAAGAGCGCAGGCGGCGTGACCGTTAAGGAGCCGCCACGACGCCAGACTGTGGTGGTATCGGCTGCAGAGATGTTGGCAGTTAAACAAGGCGCCGTGCCTGCTGCAGTGCCCGAGCAAGACACTGCTCGACCCACCGTCACGTTAGCGGCCGAGCCAGCTACCAAGCCGTCGTCGCTCGCAGCCTCTGCGATGCAGGAGCCAGCCGAGGATGACGATGAGATGAGCGAGCGTTTCGCCGCCGTTAGCCCCCTGAATGCTGAGCCCAAAAAGCTCTCGCCTAACGCATTGCCACATGCGCGAAAGGATACAATCAAAGGCTTCCACGGCAAGTTAAAGAAGGTCAGCAACTCAAGTGATAGTTCAGAGGGGCGCAGTTCGACAAAGTCGCAGCTAGCGGCAATCAGCTCTCGCCCCGAACTTCGTAAGCGCGTAGCCCTGGCAGCGCTGGCAGTCGGAATGCTACTGGCAATCAGTAGCGCTCAGTTCGGCAGCATGGGTCGCTCCGGAGGATCTAAACGACCTGATGCCACCACCGCCCAGCAAGTTGGCGAGGTATTCTCGAACAGCGCTGATGTGCAAGGACTTCCCGCCGTCACAGCCGAGCAGATATCGTTCCCGCATCTGCCTGAGGGGCTCTATACCGGCACCATATCCGGCCTAACTACAGCAGGCAAAGATGTGCCGCTATCTTTCATCTCGATTCCTGTCACCGGACAGCTGGCCGTAATCGTTGGCATTCCCGGCTGGACCGGAACCGTTGCAGACCTACCCAGCCCCCCAAAAGAAGCTGATGCACCAACTCCACCACTTCGGGTAAGCTCAAATGGTTGGATCCTTGAGATGACCGGCCAGGTCGTTGAGGGAGCCCTCACCGGATTTTACCGAAATCTAGTGACGGGAGAGGAGGGACAGTGGAGCGCCTCACCCGTTCGAGGAGAGCGTTAATGCCGTATAAAAGATCCCCACTTCTTGCACGAGTGGTGTTCACCCCGTTATTGCTGGGGACGATAGTACTGGGGTATGCCGCTCCGAGCCATGCGACTGACCCTGCCCCATCTATCAAGCTGCTAGCAACTGAGATCTCCCCCTCGGAGCTTCCGGACCCCGGAGTGCCGATAATTCTTAAGGCTCGGCTTACCAACACCAGAACGCTAAAGTATGTTGTGCGGGCGATGATCGTGCGGGATGGGCGGTTAGCAGAGGTACCAACCCTAAAGTCCTATCTAAATGAAAAAGATCTCCCCACCTATGAATTCCAATTATCAGCCCCACTAGCAGAGCTCACCTATCGGTTTATCGCCTACCAAGATGGTAGCCCTACGATTGCCTCCCCTCTGTACGCCGTGCGGCGCAAATGCCTTCCCTCCCTTGAGCTTACCGAGCCCACTATTAAAAGCGAGGAACCCACGCAACAGCTCCGAGAGACATTTTTGAGGGCCTCGTCCCTCGCGGAGGAGATCGAGGGGTATGAACATGCCCGTCTACAGCTTGAAGAGCTGCAGAAACTTTTGAATCAGTAGGAGACTAAATAGTAAGAAACTATGCGCTGCACTGTTATCACCCTACTTACTCTCTGCAGTGCCCTACTGGCCCGGACGGCCACTGCGCAGGATAGTATCGAGATCGATGTCCACACCGCCATTCATCCTACTAAAGCACTCGGACTGGTGCTGACCGAGCATGGAGCAGAGCAGCGCGCCGACCCAGCCATCTCGTGGAAACGTGCGAACTCAGATACGGTGGTGGTGACCGTCCCGCTAGGTCGTGCAGATCGGGCCGCTGGCACCATAATCTCAGCGCTCGTTATGGACGATTCCGGCGCAGTAGCCTTTGGCAACAACAAGCCAGCAGACCTCCCTGAGCTAAGCTCATCAATCTACTCCCTGCCCAACTGCCCTGGCCCAAAGGTGAGCCCATCCCTTGAGTCTCAAGGCTCACTGCTGCAGTCGCTACTCGAGGTCCGCACCGCCCGCCGCGCCAAGCTACAGACCCAACTCAACGCATCGCTCCAAGGCGATCTACTGGCACGACTCACCAAGCTTGAGCGCGGATTTGGAATGATTCATGCCGAGCCACTAAGCGGAAACCTCCCCCCACGCGAACTTGAAGATAGATTAGCTCGTCTTGTGCAGGCCATTACCAATTATCGAGCCCGTCGCAGCAGCGCCAGCGCTGAAGGCAGCTCCAAGTAGCATACCGCGCTGAATTCGGCCCACTCGCGCCCGTTGCCCCTCTGCTTTCGACTCCCAACCGAGATCATCCCGCGAAGCAAACTCTAGCCAATATACTTGCGTACCTATCAGGGTTCAGCGCACAGTGAACAGTGGTGTGGGCGACCCCGCTAGTCCAGAAGGCAATATACATTCCTTTCACAGGAGCCCCCAGGGTAAACGTCCATGATTGATTCAACGGCAAGGCTCAAGGAGGTGCTAAAACCCACCCCACTCTCCTGGTACACCGTTCTTAGCCTGCTCACCGTTGTCTTTATTGCAACCATCACAGCCTATGCTGTAGAGGGCCGCTGGGATTACCTCATCTCTCTTGAGAGCGCGCTCGTATGCGCACTGGCTCTGACTCGCCCATCCCGGATGTGGCTTATCGCGCTACCGGCTGCGATCTTTGTTGCCGATATCGCAGCCGTCCTAATCTTTCCGACCACTCACCCGCTTACGGCGATGACGCACTCAGTCTATGAGAACCTACAGGTCCTGCTTACTGTTTTCCTCGTGGAACGCTCGCTGGGCAGACGGTTTGAAATTCGCAAGGCACGTGATTTTCTCCTTTTTTTGGGCAGCGCCCTTGTAGCCGGCCTCCCCAGTATCATTCTTGCCCTTGGGGACTACCTACTAACGGGCGGTGCCGTTGAGCAGATCACTCGTGCAGCCATGTTTAGCCTCCACATTACCTTTGGCATCACCACCATTACCCCCCTTTTGCTCTTGGCGTTGCGACGCGCCCAGACGCCATCACTAACTACACGGCGTATCGAGGGGATAATTCTCGGAGCGTTCATCATCCTGGCGTCGCTGATTGTATTTTATATCCCACCCCAAGAGCTCGGCGCGCCGCCGTTTCGATACCTGCTATTCCCTCCTCTCATTTGGGCCGCCGTGCGGTTTGGCGCGCTTGGAGCAAGCCTTGCTGGGATCGGCATTATGGCGACGATAGCAATCCAACTCATTAGACGGACCGGGCCGTTTGCGGGGCTTGAGGGCCCCCAACTTGCTGAGGCAGTAGCTCTAGTGCAGGCCTACCTCGCCACCTTACAGATATCCTCTGTAGCACTGGGAATTGCCCTAGAGGAACTTGGGCGAACACGGAGTGCTCTTTCCGAAAGTGAGCTTCGATTCAAGTACGCCACCCTGGGCTCCAATGATGGCCTTTGGAACTGGGATCAGGATTCGCAAACTCTTGAGCTTAATCCCCGGGCTGGTGAGATACTGGGCTATCCGGCTGAGTCAACCACCTGGAGCCGTGAATTCACCATCGCGCAATTTCACCCTGAAGATAGCGCCAGATTACTC
>JBILUF010000183.1:0-5783 GCA_044371155.1 Bdellovibrionota bacterium | reverse complement strand
TACCCAGCCTCATTCATTTTTGACAAGAAATGAATGAGAATAGCGGGGCTAGCGAGCTCTTGGCGTAGCCAAGGCGAGCAGCAGCAGACAAATAAACCCTAAGCGCCGAGTATTTGAAATTTTAGAGCCATTAGCGAGCTGAGCTCTGTTTGTAGCGCTTTATGTTTTTGAAGAACTGTAGGAGCTTAAAAACTTACTCACGCAGATATATTCTAATATCTCACAACGTTTAGATACCCCCTATTCTTTGGCTGGGTTTATTATCTTCTACGGCTCGCCTTGGCTACGCCAAGATCTCGCTCGCCCTGCAGCTCATGATTTTTTATCAAAAATCATTCGCGCAGGGTTTAACTCCTGATCTGTTAGCTGCCCTATAGCGGCATCGATCATTCTTCGATACGACTGCGCGGTCTCATGTGCGGCACCCAACCATGGTTGCTTCCAACTCTCCATACCCCTTCCTTCTAACAATATTCCCTCGCAATCCAGCTCCAGCCGAACTGTAACACGAGAATCCTGTTGTCATCGGGACGAAATCGCCCCAGCGAGAGGCCTGGCAAGGGATCGCCAAACAACGGGGTAAGCGGCTCAGGTAGTCCCACAAAAAACATAGGGATCATGGGTGGTTACCCGGTTTTAAAAAGACGTAATGTTTGCGCCAAAACGATACGATTACAACAGTAGGTGTGAACGAGGCAGCCCTTGGTATTCCGCCTTACGAGGGCCAAATCGCCTAGGCAGTGGTACCTACGCTGGCACTACAAAAGAGGTTACCGCAGCAAAAGCGATCGGCGCCACGCAGCAGGGCCCCGTGGATTTTGAGTTTGTTACATGGAATGGAAATCACCTTACATCGTTTATCGAATCAACGCCGACAAGGCACTCGAAGAGGTCTTCTGGGCTAAGGATATCAAAACCGCCAAATACTGGCTCACCTATATCGCGCAGCCTGGTGACGTATTGTGCAAAACCCCAATTCATCCAGCACATTCGCATGCCAATCCAACGCCTGAGTACTGGAGCCATAAGGAGTCCAGCGGCACCCCGTGCACTAATGAGTATGCATGGCGTAAATATGCCCAGCAAAAGGTGGGAGAGGTGCAGTTCCCCAATCAGCAGCAATCACTTCCCGTTGATTGATCCACAGAGAAGGCCAACGCCCATGTCGAAATTCGAAAAACCACTCGACCGAAATATGCCAATACTCGTTGTAGATGATCTCGCCGCGATGCGACGGATCACCCGACACTGCCTAACCCAGCTCGGCTTTAAAAATATTCATGAGGCCGAGGACTGCTCTCAGGCTCTTGAGTTACTCCGCTCTACCAATATCGGGCTTGTCATATCCGACTGGCAGCTCCCAGATACCACCACGAGGGCACTTGTCGATATGTTTCGCACCGCTGGAGCACGGGCAGAGCTCCCTATCCTCATGGTAGCTCCTGTGACACAACGGGAGGTAGCACATACTGCAAAGGCTGATGACCGCACAGAACTCCTTATAAAACCCTTCACTGCCGAGATACTTGAGCAGCGTATCCAGCAGACTCTTGCTGAGTGAACACCGCTAAAGTCGCCCCCCCTCAAGATCAGGGCCTCATCACGGAACTCTCCGTGGCTAAAATGGTTATTATTTGTCACACTATCACTCTGTAAAGCGAGATACCGAATAAAGCTATGGCCAAAACACCTGAGCACCAACGCCTTAGCGAGGATAAAGAGCGCACCGGCAACTGGAAGCGCTGGGGAACCTATCTGGCTGAGCGCCAGTGGGGTACGGTGCGCGAGGACTACTCGACAGATGGCGCATGCTGGGAATACTTCACCCACGACCAGGCACGCAGCCGTGCCTATCGCTGGGGCGAAGACGGTCTACTGGGGTTTACAGATCGCCAGTGTCGGCTGTGCTTCTCCGTGGCGCTTTGGAACGGCAAAGATCCAATCCTTAAGGAACGTCTCTTTGGGATGACCGGCTCAGAGGGCAATCACGGCGAAGATGTAAAGGAGCTTTACTACTATCTTGACGCGACGCCTACTCACTCCTACGCCAAGGCGCTCTATAAATATCCGCAAACAGAGTTTCCTTACTCCCGTCTAATTTCCGAAACCACGCGCCGCACCCGTCAGGAGCCGGAGTTTGAGCTTCTTGATACAGGCATCTTCGATCAGAACCGTTACTTTGATATATTCGTTGAGTACGCTAAGAGCTCCCCGAACGACATCCTCATACGTATCACGGCAGTCAATCGAGGCCCCGAGACGGCGAAATTACACATTCTGCCAACACTATGGTTTCGTAACTCCTGGGCTTGGGGACGAAAAAATAAAGAGGGCTTTACCGGCAAGCCCGCGATTGTCCGCCACTCACCCGACAGCGTAAGCACAGATCATGAAACATTGGAGCGCTTCTTTCTCTCCCTAGACACCTCTGCTAACAAAGCAACGCCAACTGTAATCTTTACCGAGAATGAAACCAATATCGGGAAGCTTTTTGGTAGTAAAATGTCGACTCAATTCGTGAAGGACTCATTTCACGAATACATTATTGCAGGCAACTCCGACTGTGTGAATTTGGAACAGACCGGCTCGAAGTGTGCCTTTGTGGTGCAAGATGAGATCGCGCCCGGTGCTGAGACAGTGATACGGCTGCGTCTTACCTCCCAACGTGAGTATAGCACCACCCCTTTTGGGGCAGCATTCGAGAAGATTTTTTCGCAACGGATAGCCGAGGCAGATCAGTTCTATGAACAGCAGTACCCACCGGGATGTAGTGCTGATGAGAAACGAGTGTATCGGCAAGCATCAGCAGGACTCCTATGGAGTAAGCAATTTTACTACTACTCGGTTAATGAGTGGCTAGAGGGCGATCCTACCCAGCCCGCACCTGGTCGCCGTAATTTACGCAACAAAGAATGGAAGTCGCTCTACAATCGCGACATTCTCTCTATGCCCGATAAATGGGAGTACCCATGGTATGCGGCCTGGGATCTAGCATTCCACATGATACCATTCTCAAAGCTAGATCCACATTTTGCAAAGGAGCAACTCATCCTCCTACTGCGGGAGTGGTATATGCACCCCAACGGGCAGATACCAGCCTATGAGTTTGCGTTCTCAGATGTGAATCCGCCCGTGCATGCCTGGGCATGTTGGCGTGTCTACAAGATCACCGGGGAACGAGGCCACCGCGATACTGACTTCCTGAAGCGAGCATTCCAAAAACTCCTTCTCAACTTCACCTGGTGGGTCAATCGCAAGGATATTGAAGGTCGCAATCTTTTTGCTGGCGGGTTTCTGGGGCTGGACAACATCGGGGTCTTTGACCGAGGACAGCCCATGCCGATGGGGGGCTACCTTGAGCAAGCTGACGGCACCGCCTGGATGGCCTTTTTCTGCGGCACAATGCTTTCAATGGCGCTGGAGCTCGCCAACGAAGATCCCTCGTATGAGGACATGGCATCGAAGTTTTTTGAGCATTTCATTTCGATTACCGATGCGATGAATAATTTCGGTGGTACCGGGCTATGGAACGAGGAAGACGGATTTTATTATGATCAGCTCCAGCTATCAGATCGCGCTATACCGCTACGCATCCGTTCACTCGTGGGGATTATTCCGATGCTCGCGGTGGAGGTGATAGAGGATGATATCATTGAGCGACTGCCAGGATTCCGGAAGCGGATGAAATGGTTCCTCGATCAACGAGATGATCTTCGTCGACATATCTCCTACATGTCGCATCGGGAAGAGAATGGATCATTTCACTCCTTGCTTGCAATCCCATCGGAGGCTCGCCTACGACGGATACTCGCCTATATCCTCGACGAGCGGGAATTTTTATCCCCTTTTGGAATTCGCTCACTTTCAAAGGTGCATGCTACTAATCCGTACATCTTCAAAACAGAGCAGCAAGAGTACTCGGTGAGTTACGAGCCAGGTGAGTCCACCACCACCATGTTCGGCGGCAATTCAAATTGGCGTGGCCCAGTGTGGTTTCCGATAAATTATCTCCTAGTAGAAGCACTCGAGCGGTATCACCACTTCTATGGAGATCTCTTCAAGATTGAGTTTCCAACCGGTTCGGGAAAGATGATGACCCTACGGCAGATAAGCCGAGAGCTTGCCAACCGGCTCTCTAGAATATTCCTAGCCGATGAGACAGGACAGCGACCATGTCATGGCGCGCTGGAGCGCTACCGCAGTGACCCAGCCTGGCGCGACCTTGTACTGTTTCACGAGTACTTCCACGGCGAGTCTGGACTAGGGCTCGGAGCCAGCCACCAAACCGGCTGGACGGCGCTTGTTACAAGGTGCCTTGAGCGGGTGAAGTGGGATCTAAGCCGAAGAGGATGAAACTAGCGCTGGAGTGGCATCTCCCTCTCACGCGCCTGGAAGGCTTTAAAGGCATTCATAAAATAGATAAACGCCTCATACGGACTCTCATACGGGCTAAAGTAAGCATGCACATCGCCGTCTGCAAACCACTTCGTGCACATATAATAGAAATGATCAGAGGTCAGAAGCTTTCTCCAGGTATGCAGAAGCTCTCCGTCCCCTTTGGCCCGTAATGCAGGACCAAGAGAGAAGATCTGCGATAAGGCACTTTGCTGCATATGATTACCGAGCCAGGCTGAAAGATCGCGATCCATATCAGCCCAAGAGGTCACCCGCTTAAAGGAAAGCTCTGCTTTAGGCTGGTAGCGACTGAGCACCTCCGAAGGGGTTAAAAAGTTCCAGTCAGAATGGCGTAGAATCTTTTCCGGAATATGGTCAAGAAACTCAAAGATTCCGGTGGACTCCCACTGGTGCTCTCCAAAGGTCTCGTAATCCATGAACAGCCCCACAGTCTCGCCGTTGCCACTGATATTGTGTACCCAAGAGGCAAAGGTATCTGCGGTCAAGGGCCAACATTCCCAGCCACGATTGGAGAAGCGAAAGGCGATATCATCCGAAAGCTTGTAGTTCTTAAGGAGCAGGCGGGTGGCTGTGCCCGGGACAGAATAGACAAAATTTGGGCTGCGCCACTCAAGGGTATCATCCCAGCCCTCAGCCACGATGGCTTTAAATCCAAGCGGCCCCATCAAACGCCCAATTCGATCCTCATATATGAGCTCAGTATTTCTAAACACCGTTGGGGTCTTGCCGAAGAGCTTTTGCATCAAGGCCCGGTGCGCCTCTACTTGGAATATAAACTCCTCCTCGTCATACATCGCAGCCAACGAGTGGTAAAAGGTCTCTCCCAGGAGCTCCACGCACCCGGTAGCTACAAGCTCTTGAAAGCTTTCTAGCACCTCAGGGGCATACTGCTGCATCTGCTCAATTGCTACTCCGGTGATTGAGTAGGCGACTCGAAATCCACCATTGTAGCGACGGATCATTTCAAGGATTTTTTTGTTCGTTGGCAGGTAGCATTTACGAGCCACTTTAGCCATCACCTGGGCGTTCTTCTCTTCATCAAAGTACTCATGAGTTCCGGCAAAGTGCGTAAGCGACCCACGGCTTATACGATAGGGCTGGTGCACCTGAAAATAAAAGCAAACTGATGGCATTTAGCTAACACTCCGATAGACATCTAGGGTGCGTACCGCAGAAGCATCCCACTGGAGCTTTCGCACCTCCTCACGCGCCATAGCAACCATATCATCACGCAGCTCTTTATGCAGAAGTGCATTAATAATTAGATCAGCCATCCGGTCAACATCCCAAAAATCGACTTTGAGCACATGCCGTAGCACCTCGGACACCCCTGACTGGCGAGAGAGAATCACCGGGGTCTCATGGCT
>JBILUF010000182.1:0-5799 GCA_044371155.1 Bdellovibrionota bacterium | reverse complement strand
TCTATATACTCGAGTATACCCTCGATCATGGGGGGGAGGTGATTGGCTCTAAGTTGATACGTACTGTGGGCACGCGACAGAGTACCTCAGTTGTAAGAGGGTTTGATGCAGCTACGGGGCTTACTTTAACGAAATTCAGAGATGGACTGGCTTTTATTGAGTATGCTGCGAGGCCTAAGCTTTGGGTCGGTCGCGGTAAAGAATGGAATGAACTATCTCTGCGCGGGTATTCCTTTGATGCACTTGCAAGCTTCGGAGTTGTAAACGGTCGGTTGATACTTAGTGGAACACTCGCCGCAGGAGAGCACTTGGTTCTCAGCACCGATGGCACCCAACCTGGCACTATCGTGTTGCCACTGCATGCTGCCGTCGTTGCCTCACACGACGTCGACGACGCTCTTTACCTGGATACGACGAAAGATTCGCACTGTCAGCTCTGGCGTACCGATGGAGTCTCAGTGACGGCGGTACGCCTAAACGTCGCACGCGCGAAATGCGGGTATGGTATCTTTGAACATCGAGCAGAACTAACGGGTAAAGTTATCGGTGCTGTTGATCTGAAGGGAGGGACTACCGGACTTTCAGTCATCACTACGAACTCGCTCGGACAGAGCAGCGAGCAGATATTGCTGCGTGATGGGGGAGGGAATCCAAGCATACTGGGGCTAAGCAAGCAGGTTATTATGCAGCGGGCCCTGCCAGACTATTCAATTGAGAGGTCGCATATCACTGATGGCACTGTAGATGGTACTCATCCCTTCGAATTCGAGATGGATCGTCACGATAGTTTAGCCCCACAGTCAGACAAGAGTCCGATAAAGAAGCTTTAGGTGTAATAGCCATAGGGTGACTAGACTACTCACTTCGCAAGCGGCGTTGCTGCGGGAGCTGCACGCAGCGCCGATTTCACATCCTCTACGCCGTCTGTCATGAGTGCCGCAGTCAGAGCGTTGTCGACTGAGCGACGGCTCTGTGCGAAACCGCCTAGGGTGACTATTCCCTCATGTACATCGACGGATAGATCTTTGATCTTAATATCAGGGGCCTGCGCGATCGACTCCTTTATCTTTTGTGCGATTGACGGGTCGGGGGGGCGAGAAATTGTGAGCTTATTTACCACTTCCTCCACACCAGGCGTTTCTTGTGCGGCGCGCTCTAGCTTTTCTTTGAGCGACTTGGAGCTAATGAATCCCGAGAGAGTGATGGTTCTGCCTTGGGCTGCGATTGTCACGGCATGGTTTGCTGTAGAGGTGATAGGTCGGATTCGTGCCTGCACCTGTCGTGCTAGCTCTGGACTCTCGGGGTCGGAGAGGGGCTGCACTATGAGCTCGTTGTGTAGGACTGCTACTCCCGGAGTCTTATTCGCAATATCCACGACCCGATTGCGGTCCTGCTCCGATGCCACCTTACCGCGAAGCCAAACGGTGCCTCGCCGAGCCTCGATCTCGATCTCATACCCCTTAATGGTTGGGGTTTCCTCAATACCCTTGAAGATCGATTCCCGGATGGTTTCTGATGATCCAGCTACGGCTATGTCGCTGGGCAGTGCCAGATGACACGCCAGCACAAAGGCTATCGCACGTAGTATCTGCCCTCTCAACGCTTGCTCCACTAATCCCTCCCAAAGCCACCTGTCTAAGGTACTCGAGGGGTGGGATCGGCACAACGCCAAGCCACAAACGGGAGGCCGTATGGGGAGCGAAATAGCAATCAATAATCGTATCCCTGTGGCCCTCGTAAGGCGCTCAAAAGATGGGTGATTCTAGGAGGTTAGTTCCAGATTGGGGTCGTTGACATGATTGATCCTGCGGAAAAATTCTTAAATCCCATAATTCGGCGAGCGCTTATGCGCCAATCGCTTGAGCTTGTCACATAACTCTCTGCAAGGGGTCGCTGCATGCGGTCCTATCAGGTTTTTGTTTTCTGTAGGGTTATATGAAAGCGCTACAAATCTCTCTTCTTTCCCTATTTGCGCTCGGCAACGCCTCAACGGCGTCGGCACAGCCACTCGAGTGTATTCAAGAAAAGCACATCAGCACGGCAGCCGTGATTAGTCCGGCAATTGCTCAGCAGCTAAACGAGTTCCCACAGCAGTATCTTAATGCGCCTTTATTAGGGGGAATCCATGACTACAACAACAACGGAGTGCGGGACCTTCTCTCGGTCGAGGGTGCGCAGTTAAATCTGGTCTCTGTTAGAGATGGTGCGACGGGTGCGGTGCTATGGGGGCCTTTCAATACGGGGGCAGCCTCTGTGCCGAATCAGCTGGCTTCGATCGGAGACTATGATGATGACGGAGTGCCTGAGTTTGCTATTGGTGTGCGGCGCACCTCTAATCAAGTTTTGGATGGCGCCTGGGTGTTTAATGGCAAGACCGGAGTTCTGATAGAGAGCTTTCCGTCTAATTTAGAGGATCGACTCCCCAAGCTCGATGATGGAGATTCGGTGGGAGAGGGGTGTAGCCCGCTGGGGCTAGGCCATACACGTACCTATGCGCCGAAGAGTGCAGGGAATGTTTCGGGGATGACAGCGGCCATCGCTAGGATTCCACTGGGAGATCAGACCCTCAAGAAAATTATATTCTCTGATACTAACTCAAACGATACGGCATCAAGAGGGGGGCAAGCACTTTTTACTCATACATGCGGCAGGTGGCAGCAGAGTGGATTTCTCTTCAAGCACTGCGTTCCTTATGATTGTTATATCGAAGCAACGATTTCAAATGATGCGAATGGCATGATTAATCGGGACTTCGGCGGGCAGATGATCAACCTGCGAAATCAGAATAATCCGGCTGCCGACCCAGAGCTTTATGTCTCTGATCCAAGCATGACCTCTGCGGTAGAAGTACCTCCCGGTGCGACACCACCGGACCTTAGCTTTAGTGGGATGATTTACAAGTACTATCCCTCTCAAAATGTAAATCTCTCGCAGCTTCTACCTATCGCTGGTGGTACCCGCATGGGGTATTTCATGACACAACTACGCGATCTGGACGGCGATGGTCTCGAGGAACTTGCAGTATCATCCCCCGCTGACACCCTTGATGGTCTGGTCGGTGGATTCGTTGATATCTACAAAGGCGGCGGAATAGGGCAAAAGATTAAGCATATTCCAAACGGAATCGGGCGAGAGGGGATTCAGTTCGGGTTCTCCGTCGCTGGCGGCCATGATCTAAACCAAGACGGGATAAAAGATCTCGTGGTTGGTGCTCCGAATATGGATGGAATTGGACGGGTCTTTATTTTCTCAGCCACTGGAAACGATAACACGCCGAAATATCTTATCGGCAGCCCTGTCGGCGGTTCCAGATTCGGGCACTCCGTAGTTTCCCTAAATGCGGATCGAATAGCAGTGGCTGATGGGTCAGGGAATTTGCAGATCCTCAACCTGGGGGCAGATCTTACGGGGCCTCAGAATAAGCCTGATCGGATCCCAGATAGGTGTCAGGTAGCGACACCGACCCCGACCCCAGGCGCAAACTCCGAAAACCAGAAGAAGGTCGATGCGGTCTTCACTCGCTTGGCGGTGAGTATGAGTGCGCAGCTAAATATGCTCACCTCATATCAGCGCGGCTCGGGGCAAGTGACGCAGCTAATCAAAGGATTAGATTCAAAAGCGAAGCTCAATAGCTCTGTGGTAGGAAAGAATATCCCTATCTTCAAGGTAATTCATCCGTCGCTGACTAAGGCGAATTTTGACAAGGTGATAGTGGCTGTTAAGAATCTTCGGGATGCCTATAAGACCAACAATAGATCCAAGATTCGAACCGCCCGATCGAAGCTACGTACAGAGATTTCTAAGCTTTCAGGATGGCTGGCCCCAGGGGTAACGCCATCTGTGCGTTCGGGAGGTGGCTATTAGTCCGTGTATACGGCCGGTGACTGTCTACCTCTTGGGGGATGTTGCCTTTAAAGTTCTCTGCTACCATGGGGGAGATGGACCAGCGGGAGTTTGCCAGGAAGTTGATAGTAGGAGCAGTAGTTTTGCTCCTGGGTGCGGCTGTTGATGTAAGTGCCCAGGATGGAGGTAGTGATAGAAAGCCATCAGAGATTGGTGCTGCGCTCTTGGCCGATGCCACCTCCCCAAAAGGCTCCTCGGGTACGCCGCTGAATTCTCAACTAGATTCGTCCGCATCCTTGGCGGCTCCGTCTGCAGAGGCTCCTCCGACAGGGCCTCAGGTTCTGGGTGGCGCATCTCAAAGCCAGGCTGCTAGCGGTGATGGGCTCA
Organism: Bdellovibrionota bacterium; assembly: GCA_044371155.1. GTDB lineage: Bacteria > Bdellovibrionota_C > UBA2361 > UBA2361 > UBA2361 > CAZTER01. The sequence continues at coordinate 1,569 of JBILUF010000182.1, read as the reverse complement.
ATTCTGTTCAGCGGACGATGGCGCTGGTGTTTAACATACCGGCCGATAGTCCAGAGCTGAAGGTATTTGCCGATTTGAACGGCAACTCTCTAAACTTTGCGCGGCCCCAGAAAACCCTTCCCTCGCAGATTCTGGGGCACTATGTCCTTACAAAAGGGATCCCGCTTCCGGATCCTAAGACCATTGTGGTGCCGAAGCTTTCTGAGGAGCAATCCAAATTGCAGGAGGAAGCACTAGCAGAAGCTCGGAAAAGAATAGATGAGCTTACCAAGTTAACAATCGAGCGATGGGGAGAGGCTCGGGCAATTGAGAGCTGCATTGAGGGCGGAAGCTCAAAGACTCAGGTGGCTGAGGGAGATAAGGGTAGTGACGTGGTGCTGATGGATTTTCTCTTTCTGGCCAAGCAACCACCCCTCAATGCCGAGGAGCTTTTTGGCAAGAGTGCAACTGTGCTGCAATATAAACCCGGTGCAGAGGATCCTCTTTCGGCGACGGTCTCAGGATTAGGGATTCCGTGTTTGCCGTACCGCATTAGATTTGTTGGCCCGTGGCGATTCGATCATCAGGGAGCCGATGCACTGCGGGATTTTGATGAGGCGCCGCTGAGCAAGGGGAAGGTAAACGGAAAGTTGCGGGCGGTGTTGGAGCAGTATGAATAGCGGTTTTTTGGCTCAATGAGGCGGGAGAGCACTCAGATGGAGTACGGTAGGTTGGCAGGCAGGAGTTGGCGGGTAGGTGTTTTACTGCTGTCGGCTAGGCGATTGAGATCTCTATGCCTTTTTTTTGTAGGAGCTCTCGCTCTTGTTGCGTTTGACTCCTCGACCTGCGTGGCTGAGGGCCCTGGGATTGCGAATGGGAAAACTGTTGAGCAGTACTCAGAGGATATAAAAGAGAAGTTTATCCCGCAAAAGCTATCCCAGTCCGCAGAGGTCAAGCCTACTGTGGAGGCTCTGGTAGAGCAGGCAACCGACCCGCACTCACGCTGGGATCACTTTCGTGGTGCTGACTCCGGGGTGGTCGAGCAATCCAGGCGTCAGGACATTGAGGAGCTCACCGGAGACGCATTCTCGAAATGTCAGCCCCAGAATTATCAGCACTCCTATACCCAGATCATGACGCAGCCGATGCGGCAGCAGCTACCTGGAGCGATGTGCGGAACCTGGTTTAAGTTCCCGGGGCCAAGCAGTGGCTTGGCTTTCCGATGCATTCCTCAATATTGGTGCCAGGTGTGTGGTCCATTCGGTGGTCCATGCTGCGCGTGTTGCCATTGCGTCTGTCAATGGCATGACATAGTTGATTACTACTTTCCCACCTCCAAGCTCGATTCCAGCGAGCAGATGTATCAGAGCCGCTATCTTGATACATCGCTGGTTGCGACTATGGCCGAGGAGAATGAGCAGAAGTTAGAAAACGCCAAGCATCTTTTGAAAGATGATCTCAAGCTTCTTCAGGCGATCACCTTGGGTGCTTTGGCCCAGAGAGGGATCACGGGGGTGAGAGCATCGGCGATAGGGGATGGGACCAGGGAACAGATTGATGATTTTTTCCAGGCGCGTGAGCAGGTAAAGG
>JBILUF010000181.1:0-5804 GCA_044371155.1 Bdellovibrionota bacterium | reverse complement strand
AACATTTCTTTTTTTGGACATATTGCTAATATTTACAGATAGTTATATCGCACGAACTTAGTGTAGCATGAATCTCGTGGCATTTCAACGAGGCCGCAGCGAGGTATAACTTCCGGCTGGCCGTGATAAAAGGCCAAGTTTTTTTGGCTCACTTACCTTCTAAGCGCAAATCTGTCTGCGGGCCGGGAGTGTTCGAGCATCAAACCAGCTACCTTTTGGTAAAATTCAGGACCTCTCTGAACATCATTTACTAGAAGCGCTAGTGCTAGTGGTGGGCTCGCAAAGCTCCCGCATGAAGGGAGCCGTATAACGGCAACCGTGCTCCGTCTAGTGGGGCTCATTTGAGCCTAAATCCCCCTGAATCCTATCGCTTCAGCATTACAAAACATCACACAGCGGAGCCACCCTCCCTGTGCGTCTTGATGGGGACCCGAGATTGTATCCGTGATTTTGTAACCTTACTTACGAGATCTTCGTATTGTAGGTTGCGCACACGAAGATTCACTAAAGTTTTTTTTTTTTGAACGATATGCTTCTTAAGTGATGTTGTCGGGGGGGCGTATGAGAACAGCTTTGATCGCTATCTGTGCTTTTAACCTCATGCTGGGTAGCCTTTGGGCATCAAGAGCCTATGCTGAAATCAGCATAGAAAGGGCTGCCGGGGTCGCGCCTGACGCGGCCTCAAGCGCTGACTCTCAACCCATACCCCACGATTGTGGACGGTTAGGCCTACATCGAATTCAAAGTTGCTACCAAGGGCCCGGCCCATGCCCGTCCGGTATGTGTAAAGTTGGTGGCGGTGGTGGCCACGTCTGGTGTGCCGCGTTCAGTGGATGCAAGAGTGACGCAGAGTGCAATCAGGGTTTGCCGTATGTTTGGCCAGAATATGATTCACAGGGAAAAAGAAAGAGAATGGTTTGCGAGAAGTTGCCAACCGGATATGGATTTGAAGATCAGCCTGAGGCCTGCAGTGGATTAGGTTATTGCGTTACTGCTCCGACTACGAAGAGTAACCAGGTCCAGGATCAAGCATGGTAGGATTAAGTGCAGTAGCTACGACTTGATCTGACTATGTGCGAGATATCGGGGCCGGATTGCTACAGCTAATCAACTTTCTTGTGCCCCAAGGCCAAAATCCGACAGCGTTGCTTTAACGCCAGCATCGCCCTAACACCAAGTCGCCTTAATACCAATCCTGATAGGTATCGTCTGTCAGATTGAAAGGGCTCCGGCAACTGTAATCAGGAAGTTTCAGACAAAGCAGCGTTTAGCGCTTGCCTGCATCCGAATACGGCGAGAAATGCACCCGCCGGTTCTTGGCCCAGGCCATCTCCTCATGTCCAGGGTCAAGAGGCACCTCTTCGCCGTAGCTAATCGTCTCGAGCCGATTAGATGGCACCCCCAACGAGACAAGCACCTGCTGTACCGCTCGAGCGCGCTGGGCACCAAGAGCCATATTGTATTCAGCCGTACCACGCTCATCGCAGTGCCCCTCTACCACGATTCGTAGCGAGGACTGATCCTGCAGTACTTTGGCGTTGTACTCGATATCGGCCCGTGCCTCAGGGGTCACCTGAGCGGAGTCATAACCAAAGAAGATATCGCGGAATAAACCCTCACCCTCGGCGCGCGGGATATTCCCCTCGCCGAACCGGCTATCGCGAGCCGCATTGAGCTCGGACTCACTGAGGCCACCGTCTTTGTCCCCTTTAGATTTCGAGGAGCAGCCGCCTAGAGCAAGGGCTACCGATAATAGTAAAGCCACCGGCAAAACGGTGAATATTCGAAGCGCTGGGGATTTCATAGGAGATCTCATTTTGCTTTCGTCCTTGGAAAGTTCGTGCGAAATTATCCGCTGTTAAAAATACGGGGCTTTAGCCGGAAGCGCAACGCCCAAAAGACGCAGAATTTACGATTTATCCTGATCGAATTATCCTAATCACAGTCAGAGTAGCTTTATAAAGAGGTTGACCGCAGATGCAGCACCCAATGACCCTTGAGAGACTCACCGCCCAGTTTGCTGCCAATGAGCCTCGTTATACCGAGGAGTGGAAGGAGCTGCTCCGGTTTCAGAGTATCAGCACCGACCCAACCTATGACGGCGACTGTGAGCGCTGCGCAAAGTGGCTGGTGGGCCATCTTGAAACGATCGGATTTGTAAGCCGTCTTATTCAGACCGAGGGGAAGCCGGTGGTGTTTGCAGAGTACATAGCACCGCATAAGGCCACGCAGGCGACCAAGACGGTGGTGTTTTACGGGCACTATGATGTGCAGCCGGTGGACCCGCTGGAGCTATGGCAATCAAAGCCGTTTGAGCCAGAGGTGCGTGGTGGCAGGCTGTATGCTCGTGGAGCACAGGATAACAAGGGCCAGCTTTGGTACGTGGTGAAGGCACTTGAGCTTTTGATTCAGGAGGGGGCGCTGCGCTGTAACGTAAAGCTTCTGCTTGAAGGAGAGGAGGAGCACGGTAGCGCTGGGATCGCTGCGGCCCTTCCCGGATGGGGTGATCTAGCCAAGGGGGACGTGCTGATGGTGTGCGACACCGGCACTATGGACCCAGCAGTACCAACCATCACCATGGGGCTGCGTGGGATTGCCGCCTGCACCGTGGAGGTAAAGGGGCCGAGCAAGGATCTGCACTCCGGAGTGCACGGCGGAATCGCCCGCAACCCGGCGCTGGAGTTAGCCCGCCTTTTATCTACTCTTCATAATCTCGATGGCAGTATCGCGGTGGAGGGGTTCTATGAAGGGGTGCCGCCGATTGACCCGGCTGATGCAGCGTTGCAAAACACCCCGCCCCTTACGGATGAGCAGTATCAGCAGTTGGTGGGTGTGTTGCCGCAGGGCGGAGAGGTGAAGTTCACTCCTCTAGAGCGAAACGGATTTCGACCCACTATCGATATCAATGGCATTCACTCGGGGTATGGCGGCCCAGGATCAAAGACAATTATTCCAGCCTCAGCGCTAGCAAAGATCACCTGCCGATTGGTGTATGGACAGGATCCAGAGCGCACGATGGAGCGTTTGAAATCGCACTTGCGAAGCCATCTACCGAAAGGCTGCGAACTTGTAGTCTCCGAGGAGCATCTCGGAGGGGGCGCGCTGCGGTTAACTTCGAAATCAAAACTGATGGAACTTGCGCGCACTACTCTTAAGGATGTGTGTGGTCGCGATCCGATCTTTCGCTGGTTTGGTGCCTCCATCCCGATTATCGCTGCCCTTGCAGAGGTTTCGGGTGCAGAGCCGCTGCTGGTGGGGTTTGGCCTCGAAGAGGATAACATACACGCTCCGAATGAAAGCTTTGCTCTTGAGCAGTTTAAACGCGGGTTTCTTTACGCTGGTTTGATGCTCTCGCGCCTGTAAGCGGTGTGGCATCGGCCAAAAAATCGAGATGAGACAAGCTACTTCGCAAAACGCCTCGACTGCTCTAGCCCCGCTGGCCGAACGGGTGCGCCCTAAAGGCTGGGATGAGATCCGTGGGCTCGCCACTATCAACCGCAACCTGCTGCGGCAGCTTAAAGAGGGCACCGGTAGACCACCGTCACTGATCCTGTGGGGTCCGCCGGGAAGCGGCAAGACAACATTCGCGCGCCTGGTGGGGTCAACCTTCAAAGGGCGCTTTGTAGAGGTCTCCGCTGTCTTGGTGGGGATAAAAGAGGTGAGGGAGATTATCGAGGAGGCCAAAGAAGACGCCGTACCGACGATACTGTTTGTCGATGAAATTCATCGGTTCAATAAGGCCCAACAGGATGCCTTTTTGCCCCATGTTGAAAACGGCACCATTGCGCTGATTGGTGCCACCACAGAGAACCCATCCTTTTACTGCACCTCGGCACTCCTAAGCCGCGCGCAGGTAATTACCTTTTCGTCGCTTGATGCCGCGGAGCTCGCCCCGATTCTAGAGCGTGGGTGTATGGCGGCTGGAGTTGCGCTAGAGCCCGAGGCCGCTGAGGCTTTGATAGCGGGAGCGGGTGGTGACGCGCGGAAGCTTTTGAATTTAATCGATGATATCGCCAAGGCGGTGGGGTCCTCAGGGGCAGCAGTGTCAAAGGAGATGCTCCCCGAGCTGCTCCAGGGTGGGGCGAGTCTCTTTTATGACCGAGGCGGCGAGGAGCATTATAATGTAGCCTCGGCCTTTATAAAGAGCTTGCGTGGGTCGGACCCTGATGCAGCGCTGTACTGGGGATTTCGGATGATCGAGGCCGGGGAGGATCCGCGCTTTGTAATTAGGCGACTTATGATCTTTGCGAGCGAAGATATCGGCAACGCCGACCCACGCGCGCTTGAGCTTGCGGTGGCAACCTCGGAGGCGTTTGAGCGCATAGGATTGCCTGAGGGGCGGATCCCGATTGCGCAGTGCATCACCTATCTAGCCTCAGCACCAAAATCTAACCGCAGCTATAAGGCGATGCATGCAGCACTTGAGGCGGTAGAGCGACATTCCAAGGTTTCAGTGCCGCTTCATCTGCGTAACGCACCTACTAATCTTATGAAGGGGCTAGGATACGGTGTGCAATACGTTTATCCGCATGATACCCCAGAGGGGTATGTGCCTGGGGTGCAGTATCTTCCGGATGAGTTAAAGACAGCTCGTTTTTATTATCCCTCTCAGCACGGCATCGAGAGTAAGATAGCGGCGCGGCTTGAGATGCTAAAAAGCCTAAAGCCCAAGGGGAGCTAAAAAATTTTTGTAAGGGAACGAGGAGCTATGAAAAAGAGAAATGTAATCAGCAAAGCACTTTTTGTGTTCACGTTGGCCATGCTGCCGGTTGTCTTAGGTGGTTGTGGCTACAACACCATGCAGCGCCAGGATGAGGACATCACGGCGTCCTGGGCCGAGGTGGTAAACCAATATCAACGCCGGGCTGACTTAGTGCCGAATTTAGTGAATACCGTAAAGGGGTATGCGCAGCACGAGGCCAAGGTGTTTGAAGAGGTGACCGCGGCGCGAGCACGGGTGGGATCAATCCAGGTATCGCCTGAGACATTAAAAGATGAGACAGCCTTCGCTAAGTTCCAGGAGGTGCAGGCCTCTATGAGCTCGGCGTTGTCTCGATTGCTGGCGGTATCAGAGAACTATCCGCAGCTAAAAGCCGATGCATCGTTTCGGGATCTGCAGGCGCAGCTTGAGGGCACAGAGAACAGGATCACAGTGGCCCGTAACCGCTACATTCAGTCTGTGAAAGAGTACAACGTAACCGTGCGCTCGTTCCCGTCTAACCTTACTGCAAAGTTGTTTGGATACGGCACCAAGCCCTCGTTTAAGGTGGAAAACGAGCAGGCTATCAGCGCACCTCCAACGGTGAGCTTCTAAAGAGCCCGTAGGCTCTGGGGGTAATCAGAATGCGGAGTATGCACAGATTATTGGCGGCGGTACTTGTGGTGCTCGTAGGGGCTGTGACCCCGCTGCGCGCTGAGGTGGCTGTGCCTCCGCTGAGCCAGCCTGTATTGGACCTCACTGGGTCGCTCTCTGCCGCAGAGCGGGCGGGGCTTAATCAGCAGTTGCAAGCGCTCTCTGAGCAGAGCGGCAGCCAAGTAGCTGTGCTGATTGTGCCCACCACCGAGCCCGAGAGCATCGAGCAGTACAGCATCCGGGTGGTGGATATTTGGAAGCTTGGCCGGAAGCGAATTGATGACGGCGCTTTGTTATTGGTGGCCAAAAACGATCGCACCGTGCGTATTGAGGTAGGCCGAGGACTTGAAGGGGCGATCCCTGATGCCGTTGCCAAGCGTATCGTTGAAGAGATTATCATCCCAGAGTTTAGAGCGGGGCGTTTTGGTGCTGGGATTTCGGCCGGGGTGAA
>JBILUF010000180.1:0-5813 GCA_044371155.1 Bdellovibrionota bacterium | reverse complement strand
CTTTCGGAGGATAAAGGAGCTGCGCATCCCAGCAGCAGATAGAGGCGGCGCGTAGGGCTCCCATTCCATCAGCACGGGTGTTTGTTGCGGTACATTGCGGATAAACCAGTTTGTTGCTTGGCTGCGAGTATCGTTCGGAATATCGCGCGCCAGCTCAAGGGAGCGAATCAGTGGCAGCCCCAATAGTGTCAGCACCAGTGGAGCAGTGAGGTAGCGAGGTGCCAAGCGCAGAAGCTGCTGTGCAGCGTATGCTGCGGATAGTGCCAGAAATGGAAGGCATGGGAAGATATACCGTTCTGGTTGAGGCTCAGGCTTGGATTTGACCCATTCGGCTGGAAGGTAGAATGCAAGGATTACCCCGACGATAAAGAGATCCTCCATCCGTCGCCGCCACAGAAGTGCTCCAGCACCAACCAAAGCAGCAACCGTTGTGAGTGCTCCGGCGCCAGGAACTATACTACGGGCCAGGTGGTACATCCAAAACTGCGACCAGGCATCGATGGCATGGGTGTGGCCTCGGATAGCGTGTTTTTTCTCATATGAGAAATCCGAGATAAATTTGCCGTAGTTAAGCAGCACGTAGGGAGAGGCGGCAAGAAAAGCCAACGGAGTGCAGAGCAGCGCGCATACTGAGTACCGAGCAAACTCCCAATCGGGTGTCCACCGACCAGACCTAAGCCATGGGGCAGCCATGATGAGACCAGCTGCAAGAATCCCTGAGTATTTCGTGGAGGCTGCTAGCCCGGCACATGCAGCGGCCGCAAAAAGGAGGCTCTTTCGACCCTCTTGCGAGGCTTTGACCACCAGCACTGCAGTGAGCAGGATAAAAAATGTCAGTAGCGCATCCTCTTTGAGATAGCGGCTACAGGTGACATGCAGCGGCATTACGGCTAGGAGTGCTGCGGCTGTGAGCGCCACCTGAGTCCCAAAGAGGCGCCGACCCAGCGCGAATAGTAATGGGATACTTAAGGTTCCGGCTAGTGCGCTAACGGTTCGCCCGGCCAAAAATGCACTGGTGCGAAACTCCCCCTCCATTCCCACCAAGTGGAATAGGGTATTCATGGCGTAGGTGCAGTACAGAAGGAGCGATGGATGCAGAAAATAGTGAGGATCGAGCGAGTGAGTGCTCACCATCCGCATAATAGCATTGACCTTTGGGATCTCATCTGGATGATAGTTATACGGGAGGCCAAAGTTTAAGCCATAGAACCGCAGCACCGCTCCAGCTGCACACAGTAGTAACAAGATGGCAAAGGGCCCATATCCCAGGGTAGGGGAGTCAATTGCGGGGGAGGTATGGGAGGTAGCTGTGCGTGATGCACCGCGGCAACGCCCTATCCACACTCCGAATAGGACACTTAGAAGTGTCACCCCCAGCCACATTGGCTTCATTAGGTTCTCTGGATCAACGCGGGTGAGGGGATAAAGAGCCACCAGTGGCACTACCAAGGCTATCCATCGGGCTCGCCCTAGAAACAAGCAGTGCGCTGCACAGATACTGAGCAGGAAAAGAATGCATGTTGCAATTGCGATGACATGCTCATGTAGTAGCGGAAGCCCCAGGCGAGAGCTGACAGTGACTCCATTAAGCTGGGCCCCTAGGTCGCGCTGGTCGGTGGGGGATGCGCGAAAGGTATCTAACACCTCAATTGAGATCACTCGGGGTTCACAGGCTGCACGCAGAGAAATCAGCACCGTGGAGTTAGCTCCTACTACGTACTCCTGTCTTTCGCCGGAGCAGACAGAGATCCGCATCCGAGCATCCGGCACCGCTGGTCGGGTGGGGGCAAACTGTAGGGTCAAGGTATTGCCCCGTGACGCTAGAGCAGGGACTCGAAGCTCGGCCCGCTTTGAAAGCCAACCGTCCCGGGCGATGCCGTCAATTATAGAGTATTCAAGCGGTACATTCAGGTGGCGCTGATAGGCAGTCCCAAGTCCGCCAATGACAGCAGCGACCGAGAGAAGTGCAGAGAGCAAGTATATGAATAACCGATTGCCAAACATCGCCTGAGGTTAGCCTGGTTTTGGGATCGGAGGAAACCTCCTTCGATCTAACCCAAGCCTCATTCATTAGAGATAAACCCTGAGTACCGAGGGTAGGATTTATTATCACCCTCTCTCTGCCTCAGCTCGAATGAGCGATACAAGTCGGGTGAGACGTCGGGCTGTGGTGGCCCGTTTGCTTGCAATCTGTAGCGCTCTACGCGCGCCGACGATGACCAGTAATTTTTTGGCGCGTGTTACTGCTGTATAGATTAGCTGGCGCTCAAGCAGGGTATAGTGCGAGTCATGGAGGGCCAGCACCACGCATGGTATCTCGGAGCCCTGCGAGCGATGCACTGTGATGGCGTAGGCTAGAGAGAGTTGCGAGATATCTCCCTCTTCATATTTTACAAGCCGTCCGTCCCACAGCTCCACAACGAGGCTGCGAGAGGACCGATCGATTGAGTACACCCTACCCAGGTCCCCGTTATAGACCCCGAGTGAGTCGATGTTATAGTTATTGACCCGTTGGCATACTCGATCCCCAATCCGCAGAGTGCCTTCCCCCAAAAAGAGCTCCTGCTCGGAGTCTATCGAGCCGGATGGATTTATTCGGGCCTGGAGTCGCTGATTCAAAGCAATGGTGCCAAGTGGGCCACGATTAGTAGGGGTGAGCACACAGATCTCTTCTGGGGGAAAGCCAAATTTGCGGGGAATCTGCTCCGCTACAAGTCGCTCAATCAGCGCTCCCGCCTCCTCGGCATCGGAGCGGTTTATAAAATAGGCATCGGATTTTGTGCTGCCATCTGGCTCAGGGATATTCGGCATCAGCCCGGAGTTAATCATGTGGGCAGTTTCAGTGATCTGAGACTCCTCAGAGCGACGAAACAGCCGGGATAGCGCAATCGTTTTAAGCTCGTGCAGTGAGACGAGATCTCCAAATACCCGTCCGGGGCCGACCGATGGTAGCTGGTCTCGGTCTCCTACCAAAATGACAGTGGCCTCTTTGGGGATAGCCGAGAAGAGATCTTTTGCTAGTAGTATATCCATCATCGAGGCTTCATCGATGATGATGGCGTCGATTTCAAGAGGCTGATTGGCCCCGAAAAGAAAGCTGCGCTTGATCGGATCAAACTTGAGCAGCCGGTGGATGGTGCGCGCTGGCATCCCGCACACCTGCGACATCCGCTGCGCTGCGCGCCCGGTGGGGGCGGCCAACACTAGCCGCTTTCCAGCGAGTCGGTATAAAGTTGAGAGCGCGCGGATAATCGTAGTTTTGCCGCAGCCCGGGCCTCCTGTGACGATCATGAGCGGGTGCTGCGCCGCCGCTGTCACCGCTGATTCCTGCTCTGGAGAGAAGGTGACTCCTAGCTCCTGGGCAGCGGTATGAAGGGCATTTCGCACATCATCGTTCGTAAGAGCAGGGGATCCCCAGGGGCGGAGGCGACTGGCAACAAAGTGCGCGACAAAATCCTCGGCTTGCTGCAAATGACGAAGAGCTGCGGTATCGTCGTGGCGTACGATGTATCCCTCTTGTACGAGGGAGTGAAAGGGCTCGCTTAGGTCTAGCGAGTCATCCAGCCCGAGCAGGGCGCGACTATTCTCAAACAGCCGCTCGATTGGAAGGTGGCAGTGACCATCCTCAGAGGCGCGTTCAAGGCAGTGGAATATCCCGGCCTTGATCCGCTGCGGCGAGTCAGCGCGTAGCCCTACATTCATCGCGATGGAATCCGCGGTGGCGAACCCCACTCCGCGCATATTGCGCGCAAGTAGGTACGGATCCTTTGTAACGACCTCCACCGTCCGCTCTTTGAACTCTCGCACCAGCTTCTCGGAGAGCCCCCGAGGGATGTTATTCTCTAGTAGAAACCGCCGAGTTTCCCGCAGGCTCTCCTCTTTTGAGAGCACTTCATGCAACGCAGCGGCCTTGGCTTTGCCAACCCCGGTTACCTGCGCCACTTTGTCAGGGTGCTGTAGGATAGCTTCAACCGTGCCTTCGCCGAACTGATCGACGATCCTCTCGGCCGTTTTCTCTCCGATCCCTTTGACAAGCCCACTGGCCAGGTACCGTTTCAGTCCTTCAGGGCTGCTGGGGCGGGTTTCAGTGAGGGAGGAGGCGGTAAATTGCCGACCAAATTTGGGATGCTCCTTGAAGCTGCCGCGCACTACCACATGAGTGCCCACCACTGCATCGCCGCAGGGGCCAACCACTGTGATCACTTCAGGTGAATCAGAGGGCACGACCTTGAGAACTGAGTAGCCATTCTGCGGGTTGCGGTAGGTGACCCGGTCAACTACCCCGCGTACTACGATCTCTTGTGTGGTTTGTTGGCTAGTCATGGCGATGAGCCCGCGCTCGTTTCGTGGCCAGGCATCCATCTGTGTGTATACCTTTTCTTGAGGCGGTTGGGTATGTGGATGGAGCACCTAAGCGGCCAGAGTTTAGGGGGTCGGGAGCAGGGGGCTCAGGGAAGCATCGCGCTGCCGAGAGCCTGGGAATTCAAGCTACATCTTAGGTTCTGGATGCTGTATCGGGACTAAAGATGAGCAACAGAGCGTGACTAAGCCCGCTTGGTGCGCCCCCTGGGTAGGACGTGGACTTTTGTGGCGGGACATTGGCCCCACTGTATGGTATGAGTCCGGGGGTAAAGTTAGGGAATTACTCATGATTGATCTAGAAGCCATTCGCGAAAATCCTGCTAGTTATAAAGACGCCTGCCAAAAGAAGGGGTCGAAGTTTGATGTCGACGCCTTCTTGGTACTGGATAAACAGGTGCGCGCAGTCAAGCAAACACTAGAGACTCTTCGGGCTCAGCAGAACTCGTTTAATAAAGAGCTCCCATCGCTTACGGGTGAGGCCAAGCAGGCCAAGCTTGCGGAGATGAAGGAGTTGTCCAACAAGGCCAAGGAGGAGGAATCGCGATTTAAGGAGCTTGAGGTTACCTGGAAGGCACAGCAGCTTCTGATCCCTGCGATTCCGCTCGATCGGGCGCCGCTGGGCAAGAGTGATGCTGATAATGTGCAGATTCGCACCTGGGGGGAGATCCCGAGCTTTTCGTTTCCGATCAAAGACCATGTAGAACTTGGCAAGACCCTGGGGATCCTTGACTTTGAACGCGGAGTAAAGATCGCCGGCAGCCGCAGTTATTTTTTGAAAGGGGACGGTGCGCGGCTGCAGCATGCGCTCCTTAACTTTGCGATGGATGTGATGCATCGCAAGGGGTATCTCCTGATGGATCCCCCGCATATCGTGCGGTATGGGGCGATGATGGGCACAAGTTATTTCCCTGGGGGAGAGGAGCAGGCGTATCACCTCGATGATCGCGATCCCGAGCTCTATCTTATTGGCACCGCGGAGGTGTCGGTCACCTCATATCATGAGGGGGAGCTTTTACAGGAGGATGAGCTTCCAAAGCGATATGCTGGATACTCCCCGTGCTACCGCCGAGAGGCTGGCACCTACGGCAAAGACACCCATGGTCTCTACCGTGTGCATCAGTTTCACAAGGTAGAGCAGGTGATCGTGTGCAAAAGTGATCCGGCGGCGAGTGCCGAGTATCACCTCGAGCTTCTTCGGAACTCAGAGGAGGTACTGCAGGCGCTCAATATTCCGTATCGGGTGGTGGATGTTTGCACCGGTGATATGGGGCAGGGGCAGGTGTATAAGAACGATATCGAAAGCTGGATGCCGTCGCGAAAAGGGTATGGTGAGACCCATAGTTGCTCGACATTCCATGATTTTCAGGCGCGCCGGCTTAACCTGCGGTATAAAGACAAAGGTGGTAAGAATATCTACTGCCATACCCTAAATAATACTTTGGTGGCCTCGC
>JBILUF010000178.1:0-5848 GCA_044371155.1 Bdellovibrionota bacterium | reverse complement strand
TGGGCGTGAGCACCGCCGTTGATAACGTTTACCAGCGGCACCGGCAGCCGATGCGCATTAGCGCCACCTAGATACCGAAAGAGGGGGGTTTTAAGGAAGTTTGCCCCGGCGTGAGCAGCCGCCATACTGACGGCCAATATCGCATTAGCTCCCAGTGATGACTTGTTCGGGGTGCCGTCGAGGGCAATCAGTTTTTGATCGAGTGCCGCAAGCTCCAGCACGTTATCTCCCCGAATTTGTTTAGCGATCCTCTCATTGACGTTCTCCACCGCCTTGAGAACTCCCTTGCCTAGATACCGCTTGTTGTCCCCGTCGCGAAGCTCACAGGCCTCATGCTCTCCGGTGGAGGCGCCGGAGGGCACCAGTGCCTCCGCAGTCGTGCCATCGGTGAGAGCCATGTGCACCCCAACGGTGGGGAATCCTCGGGAGTCCAGACATTCAAATGCTTTGACGGAAGCGATTGAACTTGCGGTAGTCATAGGTTGCTCTCTTTTAGCAGTGTTAAAAGATCCGAGGCTAAGCACCGGGATTCTATGGCTACTATCCAAAGATCGCAATAATTCGTATCATCACCCGCATGCGTGGCAAGGGAACTCTGATATTGTTGCTTGGGGCGATTGTATGCACCCTCATATCGATTTTTGGCGGGGATAATATCTCCCGTTTGCATGCGCTGCAGGGAAGTCTCTCCTCCCAGCGGGAAAAGAACGAAGAGCTTGGCGGGTATGTGGCATCGTTGCGGCGCGAGGTGCAGGGGCTCCGCACGGATGATCGTGTATTGGAAAAAGCCGCCCGCAATGAGCTCGGTATGGCGCGTGAGGACGAAGTAGTGGTGATCTTCGATAAAGCCAATAGTAAAGAGTTAAACAGAGTCGGTGAGGACCGCAGATGAATCGCCGGCCGAATGATACCGGGGATGCTTTCCCCCGTCGCAAGAGCTCGCCACAGGCCGCCGGCAAGATCCTGTCCTTGGCCCTTAAGCGCTACGGACTAGATCGCGAGGTAGCTAAGTACGAATTCGTCCTGCACTGGCGCTCCATCATGGGGCCAGTAATCGCTGATCGCTCCCGCCCAGAAGTAATCCAAGGCAGCACTCTTGTAATACGAGTCAGCAACCCGCAGTGGGCCCAGGAGCTCTCATTCCAAAAAGAACTCATTTTGAAACGACTGAACCGTTTTTTGGCCGACTCCCATGCGCTGCATCAGGTCGATGATGTGCGTTTTGTGGTGGGGGATATTAAGGCGGCGTAGTAGGAACCTTCCTGATCTCTACTCTAACCGTAAGCCACGTGTGCAACATAACGGGCAAAAAACTGCGCCGAAACATCCCAATAGGAACCTTTTAATTCACTCTTTGGTGCGGCCTGGAGCGGAGCTACATCATCGTGGATTCGCCCCATAACTCAGGTGAGAGCGAAGTTTATTTCGCTATATCGCTGGGAGCAACCTACATGAGCATCGAATTTGGTGGCAGACGGGACTTGGGAGGCAAACGTGGGGAGGTCGGCGCGGAGGGTGCTGTCGGAAGGGATAACCGCGGACCTGATAGAAGGCCTGATTGTGACCGTCGAGCAAACAGGGAGGGTATCGCAGACCCTAACCGCAGACCTGATAGAAGGCCTGATTGTGACGCCCGAGCAGGCAGGGAGGGTAGCGGAAACGACCATGACCGCAGACCTAATAAATGGGCAGGTGAGCTGAGGGCCCCGCTGGATATCGGGCCGATTGTTGTTGACCGCCGACCACATCGCGATGACCGCCGACCACATCGCAAGCAGATTCCCTCTGAATTCAGTGGACTGGGAGGCGATGAGCTTGCTGGTGCAGCAGGAGACAATCGTGACTCTCTCGCTGCGCAGCCGAAAGACCCGATGGCCGCTGAGCTTAAACGCCTTGAGAGTTTAATCGGCCTAGCCTACGCCTCGTCGGGAGGGCAGCGATTCTGGGCCGAATTGAAAGAGCTAAATCGGATGAGGATGGACGAGGTGCTGCGCCTTGCAAAGGAGATTTCTGATCTTGGTTGTAGAGTTGATGACTTTCTTCAGGTCTTTGTGACGCAGGGTGATCATAGCTTCTCAAAGACTCTCAAGTTGCTTCGCGACTAGGAGCACGCCCTCCAGCAATATCGACTTTTAAGCCGTTAATCGCCGAGTGTGAGCCGAATGGAAGCGACGGTGCTTATTCAGTTTTTGCGGGGCTACGTTTGCTAAAACGATTTTCACCTGCGAACAATTGCGACCAAGATGGTCGCGCTCCCCCTAGTCGTTACAGATCGGCCCTGCGTAAAACTGCGAGCGAGACGCTGGCGCCTCATGCTACGCGGCTAGCACAATTTGTTGCACTGCGGTGCAACACCTACCGGCAAATGCTCCATAATCTAGGGTAGTCCTAGTCCTGAAGGTTTTTCTATGCCGTTTTTCATCAGAGCCCACCAAATTACGTGTGCGATTAGCACCCTCATCCTATGCCTTTGCGCCACCACCGCGCAGGCCCAAAGTTATCGAGTTCTCAATAATTCTGGTAACGGGGAGCCATTCACTGTATCACTTGCCCCCAGTGATCAGGGTAAAGATATCATCGTCATCTCTGAAACTTCGAAAGCATCTGCGCAGGCGCTGACGGCCAAGATTGCAGGGCTTGCTGGTCTCTCGGCGCGCCTTTATGGGCGCGTTGTTGATTCACAGACGAGCATCGATACCTTTGACATCAACCCGTACTTGACGCCGCTTGAGATTCGAGATTCTAAGGGTTCGCTGATTACGAGTATCGAGATTCCGCCAGCTTCACCAGGGGATGACGGCAGTGGAGATGGTGATACCGGGGCTCCTGATAGTCGGCCATGTCTTGTGCGGCATGCCGGACCGGAGCTGGAATCTGATCTGAATATTTATCGGATAGCCTTCCCATGGGTTCAATCCGATGAGGATCTCTGCAACATAATTTACCCCCGGGATAGCGATGGAGTTAGTGGGGGAGGCTCTAATCCTGATCCGCTAATGGCCTCGGGGACTGCCTTCGTCTTCCGCAGTGCTTGTACTGCAAACCAAAAAGTTGTTGCGATCACCCGGATCTCGACCGCTGGACTGTTGCCGACCGATTTTGATGGCACCAAGTCATTTACTCTCTCGGTATCGTTAAAGTCAGAGGATCGAGCAGCAGATTTTTGGAGACTCAAGATTGCCGAGGGCTTCGAAAAGGGGGCGACTTATTTTCTTTCGCCGACCTTGAACGAGGTAAGAAGCGCTACACGAAAATATGGAGTTTCTGGAACTGACATTGTTTTCATCCAAGAGTATAATCGTTCTGGAGATGTTTTAAGTACAGCGATGCGCAAGACTCGGCAGCTGGATGGCTCAGTTGACTACAATATATCCAAGAAAGTGGGCGTCTTCATGCGCAAAAAGAGGGGTAGAACTACTACCTTCACAACAGTTAGCTATAAGCTCGGGAAAGCATATTCACAGTGTATTCCCCCCGGCTCGATGAATCGGTGCACCGCTGCTTATTCCCGTAGGCATGGAATCACGGTTTGCGGTCGACGCTAGCCCGCATGCTGGAGTTTCATGCAACATTCTGACTGATGAGTTTTTGCCCGACTACTTCCGCTCAAAAAATAGTAGCTGAGTATTGCCGTATTTGCGGCTGCTTGCTTCGTTAAAGTCCGCAAGCTCCACGGGCTCATACTCGCTTGGATCTATCTGTGCGATGATGCTCCCCCCAGGGGCGAGGAGGTCGGGGCGTTCGGCTACGGTGTGGAGTGCTTCGATCCAGAGCGATTTGTACTGCGGCGGGGCGATGTAAATTACATCAAACTGCTTCTCGGTTTTGCGCAGGTACAAAAATGCATCGGTCTGTCGCACTTCGGCTTTATCGGCAAGCTTGGTGCTCTCAAGGTTCTTTCGAATAGTTTGAATCGCCTTGGGCTCGACATCTACAAACACGCAGTGCGCCGCTCCTTGGCTTAGTGCCTCAATCCCCACCGCACCACTGCCGCCAAACATATCAAGCCAGCGGGTGTCGGCCAGAGTAGGGCGCAGCACATCAAATAGCGCGGTCTTGACCCGATCCATAATTGGACGGGTAGTGTCCCCTGGAACCGTGAGGAGAGTGATGCCGCGAGCTTTACCGGAAACAACGCGCATTAGTACAGTGCGCGCTCAGGGTCCCAGTTCTCGAGATAGTTACAGACATACTGGAGGTATTGTCCGCCCATCGCCCCGTCAACGATACGGTGATCGTAGGAGAGGGTAAGGTAGGCCATCTCACGGATACCGATCATGTCATCAATCACCACTGGGCGCTTCTGAATTGCACCCAAACAGAGAATTGCCACTTGCGGCTGGTTGATGATCGGGGTGCCGATGATGGTGCCGAACACCCCTGGGTTGGTAACCGTAAAGGTACCGCCTTGAATGTCATCAGGGCTTAGCTTCTTAGAGCGTGCTCGCTCGGCGAGGTCATTTAAGCCACGTGCAAGGCCCACAAAGTTTTTCTCTTCGGCGTTTTTGATCACCGGTACAATAAGCCCAGTGTTGCCAAGCGCCACTGCGCAGCCAAGGTTTACGTGCCGCCGCAGGATAACCTTCTTGCCGTCGATCTGGCAGTTTACATACGGGAACTGGATCAGCCCCTTCACGGCTGCCTCAAGGAAGAACGGAGTGAAGCTGAGGTTAAAGCCCTCATTCTTCTTAAACGCATCTTTGTTCTTAGCGCGCCACTTGGAGATATTGGTGACATCTACCTCTTGGATTGAGTACACATGCGGGCTGGTTTGCTTCGAGCGCACCATGTGATCAGCGATAAGCTGGCGCATGTTATCCATCGGTACAACTTTGGTGCCGTTTGATTCCCACCCTTCGATGGTCGGAGCGGAAGGCTGTGATGGTCGTGCTGCGGGGGTCGATACCGACACGCGTGCCTCAGACGGCGCTGCAGCAACAGGAGCAGCAGGGGCTGCGGCGACAGGAGTGGAGCCACGGGTCTCGACGTAGCGCATCAGATCATTTTTATTCACCCGGCCACCTTGGCCAGAGCCCGGGAGCCTCTCAAGCTCGGTCATCGAGATGCCGTGCTTTTGCGCAAGGCTCATCACCAGCGGGGAATAAAACCGTGAGCCTGCCTCGTCGGCGTGCTCATGATGGTGACCGTTGGCGGTGGCTGTTGCTGCGGGCTGTGGCGCTGGAGCTGCCGCAACTGGAGCAGGGGATGGGGCTGCGACTGCTGCTGGAGCACTTGCTGCCTTGGCACCTGCTTGGCCCTCGGTGTCGATGATAGCGATCTTGGTTTTGACCGGAACAACATCACCCTGTTTAAAAAGCACCTCGCTTAGCACTCCGGTGGCAGGTGCTGGGATCTCGGAGTCAACCTTGTCGGTTGAGATCTCTAAGATTGGCTGGTCTTTCTCCACCTTCTCGCCGGGCTGCTTTAGCCACTTTGAGATCGTAGCCTCTGCAATAGACTCACCCATCTGAGGCATAACCATGTCGACTTTCATGTGGAGCTCCAATTCCTAGCAATTTTTCATTAACGCAGATTAGGACAGTATGAGATGAGCTGGTCCCGTCCTGGGACGCAGGATCTCAAAGCCGTCTAAACCCCTCTAATCTCTTCCGAATTCGTTAGAAACTCAAGAGATCTCGTGCGGCCTGCAATACATCCTCGTTTTGCGGCAGGATTATCTGCTCAAGTGGCCCTGAATGGGGCACCGCGGCGACATATTTCATCCCTAGCCGGCGCACCGGAGCATCCAGCGAGGTAAAGCAGTGCTCAGTTATCTGGGCTGATATTTCAGCGCCAAATCCCATAAACTCGACATCCTCATGGGCCACCAGCACCCGTCCGGTCTTTT
>JBILUF010000177.1:0-5852 GCA_044371155.1 Bdellovibrionota bacterium | reverse complement strand
ACGGTATCTTTACACTTATATGGCTATTTATGTGTTATTTGTAGGAATTTTAAGTTATTTCTTCCGTATTAGGTTTTTTGCAGGTACGCTACCACCCATGAGCACGAAGCGCTTAGATACCCTGGACCGCGCTATTCTTTATGCGCTTGACCTCAATTCCCGTCAAAATATCTCACAAATCGCCAAGAAACTTCGCACCTCGCGCGACCGAGTGGAGTATCGGATTGAGAAATTGGAGTCCTGCGGCATCATTGCAGGCTATCAAGCAGTAATTAACCCGTATAAATTCGGGCTTACGATCTTTAAAAGCTACCTGAAGCTTGAGCACGAACGGTCGCTATATCGTGAGCTCAAACGTACTCTACGCAACCACCCAGCAGTCTTTTGGATGGCGGAATGTAGCGGACGGTGGGATATCATATTCACCCTGCTTGCGCCCAATCCACAGAGCTTCTTCGAACTTCAAACGCAACTCCTTGCTCCCTTCACCGCAAAAATTCTGGAGACGCAGGTGTATACCTTTGTGGATGTGTGGACGACCCCGCGCTCTTATTTTGTGGATCAATCATCCGAGCACTCCATTTTCTACGGCGGGGCACCAGAGCATCATCTCGTTGATGCGCTGGATCTCAAGCTGCTAAAGCTTCTTACCAAGAATGCGCGTAGCTCTATCGTTGAACTCGCTGACAAGACCCGCACTGCTATGGCTACCGTAAGGAGTCGCATCGAGCGACTAGAGACCCTTGAGATTATTGCTGGCTATCAGTTGCGGATTAACCTCGAGGCATTAGGCTACCTGTTCTTCAAAGCGCAGATCTACTTTGGCCACTACTCACCGGAGTCTGAGCGGCTTTTGCGCGAGTATTGCCTGAAACATCCGAACATTACATTTTACGTGCGGCAACTGGGGCAATGTTATGTCGAGATTGAGCTGGAGGTGCCGAGCTACCAAGCGTACAACCAGATCCGCACTGAACTACGCGAGCGATTTACTGGGGTGATTCGAAATGTTGAGACGGTGCTCCTTGAGCAGGCCGAGCTGGGCTGGGATCTATCTGAACTCCCTGCTCCCGCTGCGACATCGTCGAGAGATCCTGGTCGCAGATGATAATCTTTGTATTTGGTGCAGCAAACGCTCCGTTATCAACCGCCCAGCGATAGGAACGCTCTAGACCATCAGCGAGCATTACTTGTGGAGACCAACCAAGCGCCCTAATTCGCGATACATCGAGGACCTTGCGCGGTGTACCATCGGGCTTACTTGCATCGAAGGTAATTGCCCCCTTGTATCCCACCACCTCTTTTATCGCCTGCGCAAGCTCAGCAATGGTGCAGTCCTCTCCGGTGCCCACGTTTATCGTGGTTGGTTGACAGTACTGCTCCATCAGCACGTGCAATGCTTCGGCTAGGTCATCGACATACAAGAATTCTCGCTTTGGAGTGCCAGTGCCCCAGATCTTAACCTCTGGGGTGTTGTTTATCTTGGCCTCATGAAACCGCCGTAGCATTCCGGGGATGACATGCGATCGCTCGGGATGGAAATTATCCGCTGGCCCGTAGAGGTTAGTTGGCATGGCAGAGATAAACTGCTTGCCATACTGAGTCATATATTTTTCGCACATCTTAAGCCCTGCAATCTTGGCAAGCGCATACCCCTCATTGGTGGGCTCAAGCGGTCCTGAAAGCAGCGATGTCTCCTGAATCGGCTGCGGAGCGAATTTAGGGTAGATACAGGAGCTGCCAAGGAACAAAAGCTTTTTCACCTCATGCTCGGCGGCGGCATGGATGATATTGGCCGCTGTGAGCATGTTTTCATACAGGAATTCTGTTTGGTACTGCTGGTTGTATAGTATCCCACCAACACGCGCGGCGGCGTTGATAACATACTCGATCTGCTCGCCCTTGAAGAACTTATGCACTGCCGCCTGATCAAGAAGATCAAGTTCAGACCGAGGCTTGAGGACCAGATTAGTGTAGCCCCGACGCTCAAACATCCGCACCAGAGCTGAGCCTACAAGGCCACGATGGCCAGCCACAAAGATCTTTGAGTCTTTTTGCATCTTAACCCAGAACCGATGGAGACTTAAAACCTCAAGAACACGCTACGTAAGGGCGGCAATCCGTGCCTGCTGGGTGTCCTGGCCAACGCGCGACTCTACAGCCTGACGCGACCCCTGGTCGATTGGACCTCCCTAGTAATTCAGATGCAGCCTTTTAACGCCCGGATGCATTAAGCGGCGTAGCGCGGTAAATACCTGGTAATACAGGATCTAAATGGAGGCTTTGGCGCAGGATCGAAAGCTCCTCAAGGGCAACAAAGCGCGCCTCAATAAAGCATGGAGGCGATGCATCAGCTTGTATGCGCTCCGTTAGCTGAGCGTACGACACAACTTCACGCCCGATCAGAAACTCACGAAGCAGCCCGGGGGCGAGACTGGTAGCGACAATCGAGCCAGTTGGCGCAACGGCAGAGATATCCGTAGCCAGGGCAACCACCCCTGGCGAACGAGGTCGGATAGAGGGTGTAGCGGATAGGGCAACAAGCACACCGAGTAACGCCAACAAAGGAGCTGCCACTGGATGGATTGCAAGAAACCTTAAGCAGCCTCCCAACGCAGCGCCGAAAACAGCGGCTACGACAAAGAGTTGGCTTATATAGATACTAAGTGGAATCTCGCCTGTACCACGATAGAGGTGACACCCTGCTACAGCAGCCACTACAAACCCCACGAACAAAAGGCGTCTGCATCGGTCGGTCTCAACAAACCGCCGGCGCAGTCCGCGGGTGAAAAAACGCAATAGACACAAGCCTCCCAGCCCCGCGCAGAGAAACGGCAACACCCGAGGCAGCAAATCTCTCGCTACGATGGGCTGCGATGCTGCTGGCGGCTGGCTGGTACATAGCAGTATCGCGGCACCAGCAAGAAGCAAACAGAGTAGCTCTTGCCTCAACGAGCGGGCCACAATCACGGCGGCAAACAAAACGGCTGATACTGCTAAACACAGCGACTCCGGCCCCAACTCACGAAAGGGGTCACGCGCCAGATTATCAGAGAAAACGAGCAGCACCGCCGTGACCCCGGCGAGCGGGCCACTCACCACCGAGGCCGCAGCGAAGAGTGCCACGATCAGCGCACTCCAGGAAACGACAGTCATGATAAAGGGGGACGATAAATCTCGACCACCAGCACAGAGCGGCAGCGCCTGCATAACTAGGGCTGGAGAGCGCCACAGCAAAGCCTGGCAGCTTGCGGGGTCCTGCTGGATGCGGTGATACATCTCAAGCTGCGACACTGCAGTACGATCAAGGAGGGAATTAGTATCGCCGACTAGAAGCCACACCCCACCGCCGAGGAGAAGCAGCGCGGTAACCCAAAAAAGCTCTCGCTCGCCACCGAGCGGCAGGCCAGTGCGCACCTGGGCAGAGCAATAGATCGGGATGAAAATACAGAGCGTAAGAACACAGAGCGTAAGACAAAGTAGCAGCGCTACAGCGAGTATCATTCGGCTTTGACTGGATCACTGCCTAACTGCACCTCTTGCCCGTCAAGAATCCCGTCCCCATCGGTGTCAGTGTGCGTCGGGCTTGAACCGATCCGCGCCTCTTCAATATCAGGTATGCCATCTGCATCGGTATCCTTGCTTCGGGGGCTGGCTCTCTCGATATCAATCTGAGTACGCCAAGGCTCAATCGCGATTCCCCGCGCCTGTAGCCGCTGCTCAAGGCTGGAGGTGATTTTCACTCGCGGCCAGCTGCGTGCATCCAAGCTATCGCTTCCAACCTCACGCTCTAGCTGATCGGAATATCCATCATTGTCGGAGTCGAGTGGGTTATTCAATTCATCACTGTCCGCATCCGGGCTGGCGAACGCTGCGCCGAGCCAAGTAGCATCCTCCGCGGCAGACTTTACTACCGAAGCACCAGAGACTACTGCTTCAGGCTTGGGTGTCTCCGCCGCAGTGCGTGTACCAAGCACCGCCAGAGAGGAGACCAATGGATTTATGGCCGCCAAAGTTCCAACCGTAGGAGTTACTGAGGGTGCCACGGTGGCGGTGCGAGTGGCGGTCAGGGCTGCAGTTCGTGTGGGAGTCGCCACAGTCCCAGTTGTAGTGGGCGTTGGAGTCTCTGTCGCATCAGGGGCCGGAGTACGACGCAATTGCCCGGCTACACTATAGTCCTCTTGGCAACCCTTCGTGCCCGCAAACGAAAATCCTGCCAGTACGAGGGAGAACCCAAGAAAGAGCTTATGAGTCACAGATTGTGTCCGCATTACTTCGCCTCAAAAATACCGGCTAACTGCCCACATATCGTATAACTTACAAATTCGATTGCACAATAAGGAAACAGCGGTGCCTGTCATTGCGCAGAGGCCGAACGACATTTCCTTTTTGACAGCCCTGTCCCTGCTCAGTAGACTCAGCGCACTTCAGGCCCCACCAGCCAACATAGCGTGGGGGTAATAGTTTTAAGTTTTTTCGGAGATACATAATGGCACATGAACTACCCCCTCTTCCCTATCCGTACAACTCACTTGAGCCGCATATCGATGAGCAGACCATGAAGCTGCATCATGACAAGCACCACTTGGCCTATGTTAACGGCCTCAACAACGCCGAGACCAAACTTGAAGAGGCTCGCAAAAGCGGCGACTTCTCTCTTGTAAAGCACTGGGAGCGCGAGGCTGCATTCCACGGCGCAGGTCATTTCTTGCACTGCATCTTTTGGAGCAACATGGCGCCAAACGGCGGCGGGCAACCAAGCGGCGAGCTTATGTCAGCTATCACCGCACGCTTCGGTTCCTACGAGGCATTCATGAAGCAATTCAAAGCGGCTGGCACCGCTGTTGAGGCCTCGGGCTGGGTGATACTTGTGTATAACCTCATGACCCGCACCCTCGACATTCTCACCGCCGAGAAGCACCAAGATCTCTCCCAGTGGGTTACGGTGCCGCTTTTGGCCTGCGATGTATGGGAGCATGCCTACTACTTAAAGTATCAGAACAATCGCGCCGCCTATCTCGATGGCTTTGAGAAGGTGATTAACTGGAACGATGTGGCTGAGCGTTTTGCTACGTGCAAACGGTAGGCTGATTCGGGCGTAAGCCCTGGAATCACACGAGGGCGGGGGAATTCCCGCCCTCGTGCCGTTTTTAGCTCCCCTTGCGGCCATCCTTCAGGCGGGGCTGTGCTTTAGGCACAATTTTTCGCTACACTCCCGCAGACTATGACTTTCGTAGCGGGATTTTACAGTTTCAACCTCGATATCGTGGATGCCTCATCCAATCGATACGAATCGGTGCGTGTAAAAATCCCGCGTCACCCCGAGGAGACTGAAGCATATCTGCACGCCCGGGTTCTGGCGTATGCGCATGCATACCGCGAGGGGCTTGAATTTTCACCCGGCCTATTTGAGCCTAAAGCACCCACGTTTTTTGCCAGTGATCTTTTTGGTAACACCACGCGCTGGATCCAGCTCGGAGCTCCTGAGAAAGAGAAGATCCAAAAGATGCTCCGCCACCATAAAGAGGCTGAGTGCTCAGTATATTTTCTAAATTGGCAGCAGGTAGATAAGTTCTGTCACTACCTGCGTGGCAGCACCTCTAACTGGGTCGCACCAGTGCGCTGTTATCTTTTAGATGAGGGGTTCTTGGAGGCTTCAGGGGAGCTTTTGCAGAGTAGCTCACGCTGGTCGCTTAACTTTATCGATGGCTCAGTGTTCGCGGTAATTAATGGCAGCGAGTTTGAGACCACCGTCGAAACCGTCGATATCTGGGAGCGTTTTCAGCAAACCATCGCCAACGCGTAGCAATGGAACGCCTAAGGCCCCGCAACACCCTGAAATTAATCATTTT
>JBILUF010000176.1:0-5857 GCA_044371155.1 Bdellovibrionota bacterium | reverse complement strand
CGGCAGCAGCAGCCAACATCGGGTGGGTTTCATGCAGCCTAGAGAGTTGATTTAGGTGGTCTGCCGTTTGCGTAATAAGCCGAGCGCAGTCCCCTTCTGCGACTCCATTGAGGCGCAGCAGTCCGGCAAAATCGACCCAGTCCTTGGCCTCAAGCCATGTAAGCACTGTTAAGGCAGCGTTGGGTATTACTGCCACCTCGGTATTTTGCGGATTCTGAAAAGACTCCCGCACTACCGCCACAATCTCTGCAAGCTTGGCGAAATGCGCTGATTTGATCGGGTTCTCACGCAGCGAGAAATACGGTCGATGCGGGTCCCCTGCAATAGATGCCACCAATGCGACGAGCTCCTCCACCGAGAGCTCATCAAACAACCCTGCCTGCACCGCCTCGGCTAGCTCCAGTACTAAGCTAGTGCACAGATGCGCGGCCCAGTTTCCCTTGGCGGTCAACACACCAGTCTCTACAAATCCCAGACGCTCCAACCCGCGCAGCGATTGCTCAAGCATCTCAGCCTGTTTACCCTCAAGGATCTCGGCCTCGCGAAATTTGCGTCGTACCCGCTTATCAGCTTTTTTGCGCCGCTCCCCGGCGATTGAGTGGTCTGAAGTAATCTGCTCCTGCTCAATCTCACCGGACTGCCGCAATGCAGCAGCAGACTTACGGTCAAGAAATGCTGCAAGGCTCTTTGACACCGTATAGCGCAACTCATCGGCGTTACGGAATTTTAAAAGATTTAATACCGTAGAAGGAGCAGCAAAGTAGGCCGAGCGCAACGGCTCGGGCGGGCGGTGTGTTAGCTCATGGATCACCCGCGCATCGGAGTATACTCCGGGTGCCACCAAGACAATTCCCACTGCATCCTTCCCGCGGCGGCCTGCACGACCAGCCATCTGCTGAAATTCTGTTGATTTTAACACTCCAAACCCATCGGAGCCGCGTTTGCTGTGTGCGGTCACCACCACCGTGCGGGCTGGGAAATCAACTCCAGCCGCCACAGTACCGGTGGCGATCATGAGCCTAAGAGATCCGCGGGACATTAGCTCTTCCAACAATAGCCGCCACAACAGAAGCTGCCCCGCGTGATGCGCCCCTGCCCCGGTGGTTAAAAGGGTCTGATAATGCGGGTGGGTCGTGATGATCTCTGGCTCCATGCCGTACTTGGCGATAATCGACTCGACCTCTTTGCGCAAATTGCTCTGCGCTACTGGACGCAGCCTCCCGCCTCGCGCCCCCTCGAGTGCTTCGATATCAGCGTCACACTGCTTTCGTGCAGTGCGAAACAAAATGGCTGGCAGTAGGTTGTCCTGCTCTAGCTCATAGAGAATTTTTGTGACTGGAAATTCGCGAAACACTACCGCCTCCTCCGTCGTCCACGATCTTTACGCCACGGCTGTCCACGCAGCCCCTTGCCCTTTAGGCGCATCCCCGACGAATCGAGTCCGAACGACCCATAAAATGTGTGCACCTCGCGCAAGATCTCTCCCTGGGAATTTGTGAGGGGAATTACCCCCGCATCTGGGTGCAAGAATCCATACCGCAACTCTACGGGCCGCTCAGTCTTCTGGACGATGTGGCACTCTTTCCCGCGAACTTCGGCTATCCAGGCCGCGATCTCTTCGGCATTCGAAATAGAGGCTGACAGCATAAGCAGCGTGGTTGAAGGCGGAGTAAGAATAATACTCTCCTCCCACACCGGCCCGCGCTGTGGGTCGGCTATAAAATGCACCTCATCGAGTACTACCATCGAGTATCGCTCGCTGGTGCGGTACAGTTCGTTGCGATAAATCTCGGTCGTGGCGATCACCACTCCAGCATCGCCATCGATCTTACGATCGCCGGTGAGTAATCCTACCTTATACTCCGGCTCAAAGATCCGCTTGAGTTCATTAAACTTTGTGTTGGAGAGGGCTTTTAGCGGAGTGGTGTAAACGGCTCTGAGCTTTAGCTGTAGGGTCGCACGAATGGCCTCAAGAGCAATAAATGTCTTACCTGAACCAGTCGGCGCAACAACCAGAGTATCCTTGCCCTCTGCAACAAGAGAGATCGCTTCACGCTGGAAGTCATCGACAACGAACTCCTTTTTTTCTGGCACCCCGATGCCAGCTAAAAATCGCTCCCGTGCCTGATCTAAATACTGTCTGTTGCTCACATTCGACTCGGGATTATGGATGTTTATAATCAAAACGACACGACACAAAATGGCGCACTGATTCATCAGCATTCGCTATCAGCTCGGCCAAAGTGCCAGAGAACACCACCCTGCCGTCAAATAGGGCGATCACCCGCTCCACCGCTGGCATCAGCCTACGTAAGTCCTGGCTCACCATTACCGTGGTGGGCTTATACTCTCGATGCAGCTCACAGATAAGGTTCATGATGACTCCACTGGCTATTGGATCGAGCCCGCTAGTGGGGTCATCGAGCAGCAGAATCTTGGGCCGGCAAACGAGGGCCCGCGCCAAAGACACCCGCCGCCTCATACCGCCGCTCAGCTGTGCCGGAAATTTCTGGGATGCCTGCGTCAGTCCCACACGAGCCAAAATCGCACTCACTCGCTGATGCACCTCGGCAAGCTCGCTGGGACCAAGGGTCATGCTTGGCACCCGCCCCTGCACCAGAGGGAAGGCGATATTGTCAAACACCGAGAGCGAATCAAAGAGCGCCCCTTCCTGGAACATGAGGCTTACCTCCTCGGCATGCTCCCCGGAGGTCGTGGTGGGCGACACTCTGACCTCGCCACTATCAGGAGTAAGCACTCCGGCCATAATCTTAAGAAGCACACTCTTACCTACCCCAGAGGGGCCAATAAGCCCGGTGATAGAGCCAGGTGCTAGTTCAAAGGTCACCCCTTTAAGAACTTCATTAAAACTTGATGAATCGCTACCACGAAAGGAGTGGCGAATGTTACGAACCGCAATCATGTAGAATCGCCAGTATAAACTCTGTGAGCGCGAGCAGCCCGCCTGAGAACACCAGCTGCTGAAGGCGCCGAGTGCTAACCATCAACCTGGCATCCATCTTCACAGCTCATAGGCGGCTGTGGCTCTTCTTGCTGTGGCTCTTCTTGCAACGACGCGCCGCCTTGTCCTGGGTCTAAATCCAGAAAAGACAGCGGAGCCCCTGCCTCAAGCGCCTCCCGAATGCGGGATAGCAGCTCTTCTTGCTCATGTAATTGCATAGCACGCAACAGGTGCCTTCGCCATCCATGCCCCCGTCCCATCTGCGAGATAAGCTGCTTTACCTTGCCGATGCAGCCTTGGGGGGTAAAATCCTCGCGTAGAAGCTCGATGTAGCGCTGGGCAATCTTTACCACCGCGAGTGCATCAGAGCGCAGCACCGGTGCAGGCGCCCCACAAATCTCCGAGAAGACATACGGGTTCGCCATCGCGGCGCGCCCAATGTAGAGCCCCGCCACCCCTGGGATAGCACACCGAGCTAGCGCGTTCTCGCGGGTCTGCACATCTCCACTGCCACACACCGGGATCTGCACCGCTTCGGCCACCCTGTGAACCATCCCCCAATCCGCCTCACCGCGATACAACTGGGCACGGGTGCGACCGTGCACGGTGAGTGCTTGCAATCCCTCGCCCTCAGCCATACGGGCGATCTCAACACAGTTTACCGATTCACCATCCCAGCCCGAGCGCATCTTCATCGTGAGTGGGATCTTGATCGCCTTTCGCACCTCACGGAAGATCTTTTGGAGGTGCTCCGGCTGGCGCATGAGCTCGGCTCCACCGCCGCGCTTTACGACCTTTGGAGCAGGGCACCCACAGTTGATATCCACGATATCGGCCCCGAAGTCCTCAACCATCTTAGCGGCGTCACGCATCCGCTCAATGTCGTATCCAAAGATCTGCACTGCATATGGACGCTCCATCGGGCGAAACTTCATCATCTCGATGGTTCGGCGCGATCCTCGGGTCATCCCCTCAACTGACACAAACTCACTGAGGGTATATCCAACACACCCAGGATTAAGCTCTTTAATGAGACGGCGAAAAGCAGAGCAGGTCACCCCACTCATCGGGGCTAGCACCAACCCAGGGCGGATCTCGATCTGGCCAATTTTGTATCCTGGGATCATCACGACAACATCACGCACGACAGCGGTTATGGATCTTCGGGGGCAGCACGGTGGCGCCCCTCCCCCTTACCCGGCTGCCAAGCACTGGCGCACCTTGCGGGAGAGCTCCTCTATAGTAAAGGGTTTTGCCATGAAATCCAAACCGCCGTTATCCAAGATGGCTTGCACCGCGGCTTCTGAGCTATATCCGCTAATTACGAGCACCCGTACTGCCGGATCCAACCCTGCCAACTCCGCAAAAACACGGTCCCCAGGCATCTGCGGCATGATCATATCAAGGATTACTAGGTCGTAGGGCTGCTGGGCAGCGCGGTACTTCTCAAGCGCCTCAGCCCCCGACGATGCTGTTTCTACCTCATACCCGAGGTGATCGAGGCTGATACTCAAGACATTCCGCACCGGGTACTCGTCATCAACAATCAGGATACGCTCGCGTCCCGGCGCCACTAGCACCTCTGCCGACGTATTGAGCTCCCCAGCCGCAGCCACAGCTCGCAGCATCGGAAGATACACGAGGATCTCAGTCCCCACCCCCACCTGTGAGGCCACCGCGATGGCACCGCCAAACTGACGCACCGTCTGCAATACCGTGGCCAATCCCAACCCTGTTCCTAGCGCCTTCTTTGTTGAGAAATACGGCTCGAACATACGGCGCTGCACCTCCTCGGTGATACCGTGGCCGTTATCCCGCACACTCACCCGCGCATACTGCACCGAGGAGAGATCGGCCCCAGCAAAAGCCTGCCGCAACTCCTCAGCATCATCGGTAGCATCAAGATGCACCTCAATCCTGCCGGCAGCCCCCACCGCATCGCGAGAGTTTACAACCAGATTTATAAGAATCTGTGTGATCCGCCCTTCGGGAGCTAACACCTGGATAGCCTGCGCCGGCACGGCGCATTCGAGCTGACACCCTATCGGCATCGCTCCTTTGAGTAGGCGCACAGAGCTTTTGAGCACTGCCCCCAGGTCAATAGGCGTTGGCTTCTCCTCTGGATTCGCCTTGGAAAAATTGAGGATCTGCTGCGTCATCGAGGTGCCCTTGCGCGCCCCCTCCTCAATCGCAGCCACCGATTCAGCATGGACGCCGGTGCGCGGTAGCACAGTTTTCAGAAATGAGATGTGTCCTAAGATGCCGGTCAGGACGTTATTGAAGTCATGTGCAATACCACCGGATAGCATCCCAAGTGCCTGCAACCGTTCGGTGCGGCTCTGGAGCGCCTGCTGCATCCCCTCGTGCTCGTCTTGCTGCACTGAGCTTGCAGGCTGCACTGAGCTTGCAGGCTGTACTGAGCTCGCAGGCTGCAAAGCGACCAGAAACAACTCAGCTCCGGCAAGAGCATGCCGCTCAAACGTCACCGCTACAGGAACAGCTGCAGCATCGCAAAAGGTTGCTGTGTCCGCCGGCCCCAGGCGCGCATCCTCCTGAAAGGTCGGCCAAAACTCCTCAACTCGTACCGGACGAAACTCCAACCCCAGGAGGGCACATAGTCCATCACTAGCGACCAGACATCGTCCCGCTGGATCAACAACAAAAAACGCGGCCGCGCTCCCCTCAAGGACCGCAGATAAATCAGCAGAGAACTCAGTCACACTCACTCACACAGAAGAGACACCGCCTAGCCACTGCCACTCACAGTGCCCGAATTAGAGCACATAACTAAGTAAAAATTCAGTCCGCCCCAAGATTCATAGGTATTCTAACGAGCACAGACCTAACTCAACAAGTGCCCAAAGGACTGGAGGCTTTGGATGCTGTCTGAGCCTA
>JBILUF010000175.1:0-5859 GCA_044371155.1 Bdellovibrionota bacterium | reverse complement strand
GCGGGACTCAGAGCGGGGGTAGGGAAAGATATGAAAATTCTAATCGTGGGATCAAGTGGTCGTGAGCATGCGATGGCATGGAAACTTAGGCAGTCACCGCATGTGACCCAGCTTTTTTGCGCCCCAGGGAATCCAGGGATCGCATCGCTAGCAAAGATAGTCCCGATTCGAATCGACGACTTAGTGGCTATCGAGGAGTTTGCGCGCTCAGAGCGGATTGATCTGACGGTTGTGGGCCCTGAGCTTCCTCTTACCCTAGGTATTGTCGACCGATTCCGCGCTGCGGGGCTTCCGGTCTTTGGGCCAACACAGGCAGCGGCCCGCCTTGAGGGCTCCAAGCAGTATGCCAAGGAGGTGATGGTGGCAGCAGGGGTGGCCACCGCTGCCCACGCCGTGTTCCAATCACGAGAGGCGCTCCTTCAACACCTTGCTTCAGCACCGATGCCATCGGTGCTGAAGGCTGATGGTCTGGCCGCGGGCAAAGGGGTGTTTGTTTGTATGACTCGGGAGGATGCAGTCTCTGCCACTCGTTCGCTTTTTGATGAACTAAAAGCCAGCACCATAGTGGTAGAGGAGTTCATGGAGGGGGTTGAAGCATCGTTCATTGTTGCCACCGATGGGAGACGAATCGTCCCGTTGGCTACTGCCCATGATTACAAGCGGATCTTCGATAACGATAAGGGCCCCAACACCGGGGGCATGGGTACGGTGAGTCCCACTCCGCGCCTATCAGTAGCCCAAGAGGCCTCCGTTGTTGAGGAGGTAATCCGACCGGTGCTAACCCAGATGGAGAAACAGGGCACTCCCTTCAGTGGATTTCTCTACGCCGGTCTTATGATTACCCCAAAGGGGCAGATCAAAGTGGTGGAATTCAATGCCCGGCTAGGCGATCCAGAGACGCAGGTTATTATGCGTCGGATGAGTTCAGACCTGGCGTTGCTGTTACTGGATTTAGCCACCGCCGCCGGCAAGGCAGAGGCTCGGTGGTCCGATTCCCACGCAGTATGCCTCGTGCTTGCGGCTGAGAACTATCCTGGCGAGCCGCGGAAGGGAGACGAGGTTTCAGGGATTGAACTAGCTGAAACCATGCCAGGGGTAGCAGTATTCCATGCCGGCACTGCACTTAATGAGCAGGGGAAACTTGTCACAGCCGGAGGAAGGGTACTGAATGTGACTGCCACCGGAGCCTCTGCTGCCGAGGCACGCTCGCGCGCCTACCGCGCAGCGGATATAATCCAGTTTCGTGCACGGCAGATGAGACGTGATATCGGAGCCCAGTAGTGTTGTTGGCCTTCTGTGCTACCTGCTCCAAAATATCTCTCGCTGAAATCTGGTGCTACCTATGTTCGGATTTAATACTACCTCGGAGGCCCTCGCGCTATGCTAACTAAGTCAGTGCTAACTAAGGCAGTGCTAACTAAGTCAGAGATTTTTCGAGCACTTCTCGTAATCTTCCTGCTCATAGCTGTTCTTCCTAGCATAGCGACGGCAGGAGAGCTTAAGATAGTTGATGCTCGCGGACTAATCCGTGCTCTCAAGGAGGTGCGAGACTCGAGCACCGTCATCGTCACCATCGAGAGCAAGCCATCTGATCCAACGGTAAAAACGCTCCCCACGATAGTACTATCAAATGTGAATGGACTGGCCGGAGACATCAGCGGACAGCCAGTCTCAAATCAAAGTATGCGGTTTGAGAATGTGCCCCACGGGGAGTGGCGGATCCAGTCTGCAACGGGTCCTCTCGAAGTTCGCAGTGTCGAGATTCGATAGTGTTGGGATTAGGCTGCTGCGATTAGTGAGAACTCAGATTAGGAAAGGCTTAAGGCATCCGAGAGTGAGTTTGTAAGCGCCCAGAAATGGGCGAGCTGCCCTTCAGGGCTTGCAAGATACTCCTGCCTTGCCACCTCAACATAGACCACTCCAACTCTGGAGCTAAATCCAAAGATCCCAGCGATCACAAATCTCCCGTTGGCTTGCTCTCGCACCAGTGGGGCAGCGGCTCTAAAGGCCTCACTTACCAGGCTCTCTCGCTCAGCACAATGAACCTGTGTTGCATCCTTTAGGGAGGCCTCCCCGAAGGCAAGCTGTGGCATAAGAAGTCGCAGTGTTGGCTCAAGCGAAAAGAGATACCCCCCAATAAATCCGGCACTTGAAGCGATCTCTGTTTTCCACTGCACCAGTACCTGATCGGTTGGATGCTTGGCATCAATAGCGCGATAGAGTCTATGTAGGCTTGCTCGAAGAGAAGGGGAGCAATTGCGATAGCTGGCTGGTATCTCGCCGGCGGCTCGCCGCCCACGAAGCTGCAATCGAAGCTCTGGATCTAAAGCTACTCCAGCTTGAAAAATCTCCGGTGCGGTTTCAATGAAAGCTGTGGTGTACTGGGTAACACGTTCCCGGATAAACCTGATCCCATCAAACCCAAGCCGATCCTCGATTGAATCGCGGGCCTTGTTCCAATCCGATCGCGCTGTAGGGTATTGCTCTGGATTGTTAGCTCGCGCTAACGCCTCACCCACCTGGCATAGCGTTGCGATGGTGCCGGAGAGCGATTCACCGATGATGCGTTCCTCTGGCACTGACTTTACAGACTCGCTCCCATCATCAACGAGTGCCTCAAGCAGCTGCGGCGCCAGGCCCCATGCTCGACACACCCGCAGCCCCAGCGCTCCTGGTGAAAAGCCCAGACGACGGGTGAGTGCTAGATCGAGTGAGCCTGATAGAGCTGCCCCTAATGCGGCGTCACGATACACACGCGGATAGTTCCAAGCTATCAGGGCCAATCCAAGCTGACGGAATAGCGCTACGGCAAAGCCCAGGTCTGCATCAACCTGAGCGGCCTCGCATAACGCTTCAGTGGTAGAGGCGCTTATAAACATCTCCCCAAGCCGGGCCTCCTGAAGCTTTGTGCAAGAGAGGAGCGAATGCGCAGATATCGTGTCTCCTTTTACCTGGAGAATCTGCTGCAAGAGCTCCAGGCCAGCTCCAACAAAGAGCTCGCTCTGTGTAGTCGGCGCACTAACGACCCCACCTGCTCGCAGCTGCTTTAAAAGCTCACGAACACAGTAGAGAAATAAAGCAGGGTCACTCTTAAGATCATCTATCAGGAGGGTCATCTCTGGATCGTAGCTACCTTGCGAGAGCCCATCTTGGATTTTTTTGAGCTGCACCGGGTTTATCGGGAACCACATGTCATTGACGTACTGACACGCCTTTGAGAGCTGCTGCTCATACGCGCTGTTGCGTTTTTCGCCCTGGTGCATCGCTCTGCCCTTATGTCAAAACGCCAAAAAGACCTCCCATACGGGATCCTCTCAGCCCCACCGTTTCTCTATCGGATTGGTTAAGGGACATCTTGAGGGGAACTTTCGCGTCCGCATCCATAATCTGTTCAATACATTACGAAATAGCTCGATGCCGCCGGATGACTATCAGATCTCCTCCCGGGGTAGGGGTACGTTCTCGAGTGCATTTAGGTGCAGCGGATGAGGTTTCAGCCCATCAAAGGGGGAAAATCCGTGCACCTCCCCACTTAAAAGCTGCCACCTGCACGGCAACGGCTGCGCATCGGTGGCGGGTATGGTACAACCGCTCAGCTAATCTCTCGTAGGCTCCCAATGTCTTCCTCGCCCATTGATGACCAATCCTCTACTGATTTGAATCCGGCCGCCTCTAGTCCGACATGGGAGGTTCTGACCCGATCGAGGGCCGAGATACTCCATAAACTTTCCCGCAAACCGACCTGCGATCTTTTGGTAGTAGGGGGCGGGATTGCAGGGGCATCACTGGCTAGGCTCGCTGCGTTCAACGGACTTCGCACCGTACTGCTGGAGCGTGGTGATTACGCCAGTGAGACCTCTGGTAGATCCTCAAAGATGGCTCATGGCGGTCTGCGATATCTTGAGATGCTAGACCTAGCCCAGGTCAGGGAGGGGGTCTTATGCCGGGAGGATCTTTTTCAATGCGCGCCGCATCTGGTCAGACCACACCCTTTTTTGATTCCTGTAAAGCGTGAGGACAGCTGGGCCCGGTTGAAGTATGGGGTAGGACTTTCGGTATACGACCTCTTTGCAAGGGCAAAAGCATCCTTTCGGCATCGCTGGCTCCCTAGTGCAGATCTGGCAGCCACTCCGTTGGGATCTGTGCGGGATTCCTTAAGCGGAGCCTATCAATTCTTTGATGGGATCATGGATGACTCACGCCTCGTAGTGGAGAACATCCTGGCTGCTCGGCAAGAGGGTGCTGTGTGCCTTAACTACGCTGAGTTCATCTCATACCAAGTCGAGCGTGATCGGAGTGTCAAGGTAGCATGGCGTGACAAATTAACCGGCCAAGAGTGCCAGTTAACCACTGGAGTCATCGCCAACTGCGCTGGTCCCTGGGTTAATCGCATAGGTAGGATCACCCAAAATCGTGAGCTTGGAGAGGTGTTGTATAGTCGCGGCATCCACCTGATCTTCTCAACTCGCTGGGAGGGTGCAGCGCTACTCCTTCCGATGCCTGAGAAGGGCCGAGTTTACTTTGTATGGCCTCATCCCGGTGGGACTCTGGTGGGCACAACTGAGGCTCCCGTGGCAGAGCCGGAGTTTGATCCGACCCCAAATCACTCAGAGATTGAAGAGATTCTGGCCCGGCTTGAGCGGGATCTTCCAGCTGCCGGGCTCAATCGCTCAACGCTAGAGTATGCGTTCGCTGGCATCCGCACCTTACCGCTACAAGGTGCCAAAGGCTCACAACGGAATAAACCTAGTAAGCTCTCCCGAAGACATCGCTGGGTGCACACTCCCGGCATGCTATCGCTGGTGGGTGGCAAGCTCACGAGCGCAGCCTGGGCTACGCAAGAGGGGCTAAAAAAGATCTTTGCTCTCTCCGATGTTATCTCGCCCCTTATCGGAATAGAGGGCCGAAAATACCCCGGTGCCTTTGGGCTAGACGAGGCAACCAAGCAATTTAAGGAGGCTGCCGCTCGCGCAAACGTGCCCCCTCAGTTGATGGAGGCAGCGTTGCGGCGATTTGGCGGTCGCGTCGCACTATTTAGCGCGTTGTCTGAGCCGTTGAAGGTTTTAGGAGGCACGGTGCTACGGGGTGAAGTGGAGCTTTCCCTACGCACCGAGCAGGTTGCCGACATCCAAGACCTAATGGGTCGAAGACTCGGGCTTGAATATCTTCCGGGACAGGGGCTTGCGGCTCTGGATGAAATTGGTGAGGTGATGCAGATGGTGCGGCCAGAGGAGGGAAGCTGGAGCCCAAGCATTGCCGAGCAAAAAGAGCGCTACCGTGCGCGAGTAGCAACCGTCAAAGGCAGAATTCAGGGTTGATAATACGGATCGGCACTCAGCCTATTCGATAGGCGCAGTCCGTTACTATAAAAGGCACCGTAATACAAAATTTACTGTAATATAGAATTTGCTCCCGCTAGGATTATGGCCTCAGCACAATCTTACCGCTCTGCTTGCCCTCTTCTAGGTACTGCAGCATCTTAATCCCCTCAGAGAGCGGCTCAACTCGATCAATTGGGGCCTTGATTCCGTGGGCCAACATAAACTGGAGCGCATCAAGAAAGTCTTGGGTGCTCCCCATCGTGGAGCCAATAATCGAGACCTGCTTGGTGAATAGCAGCCGATTATCAAACCGCACGTCGAATCCAGCGGTATTTCCAACTGTCACGATCCTGCCGCCACGTGCCGCTGCCCTTATACTGTTCTCTATCGTTGGCGTGCCTACATTATCTACGACTACGTCCACCCCGCGTCCGCGTGTGAGCTTTAAGAGCTCAGATGGCCAGCGGGTGTCTTTTTTGTAATCGATTACCTCTTGAGCTCCTAGCTTTCTCGCCAATTCAACCTTCTTGGGGCCACC
>JBILUF010000174.1:0-5876 GCA_044371155.1 Bdellovibrionota bacterium | reverse complement strand
CAACCTGTCACCGATTGTAAAGGGAAATGGCATTACCATGCGTGTAACTAAATGGGGAGAATACGGCATCCTCTGCAGCCTCTACCTTGCCCGCCAGCAGCATGACGGGCCGATCGGCGCATCCGAAATCGCCGAAGCTCAGCAGATCCCGATCCAGTATACGCAGCAGATTCTGCAGCGGCTTCGAAAGGGCAACATCATTCAAAGCGTTCGTGGGCCCAAAGGTGGCTATGCGCTGACTCGCCCGCCTGAGCTCACCACCCTGAAAGAGATTCTGTACGCAGCTGAGGGAGATACCTTTGAGGTGCTGTGCGAATCGCAGCCGATTTATAATGAACTATGTGAATCGCGGCACTGTGGACTGAAGTCAGTCTGGATTGATCTAAAGCGGGCGGTGGATCATCTTCTAGACCAACGCACCTTGGCTAGCATCATGTCGATGGAAGAGGCTATGCCTACCGAAGGGCTCTTGGTGCCAGGCCCTCGCAGCGCAGCGAGCAAAGAATCGTAAGGTTCGCACTGTAAAGTTCTTAGCGTGCCACTAGAAACAGCCCGGCAGCAGCCAGTGCAAGTCCCGAGACGATGCTCACCACCAACATAACGATTAGCATCGTATCGCGCTGCTTGAGTGTGTGCTGCTCGGTACGCCGCACCTGCCGCGTAATCGCATCCCCAAGGGTAATCGTGCTCTCGATTGGCAGGTCCTTTACCTGGGCAAGCGCTTCTTTCATCTCAAGCGCACTCTGATACCGAGCCTCTGGCTTGACCTCGAGGGCCTTTGCGAGCACAGGCAGATATTTACGCGGGGCCTCCTCCAGCACCTCGCGCGAGATCTGGAATCTGGTCTTCATAAGATGGGTGATAACATCCTGCCCACTTAAATGACTAAGCCAGCGCTTCCAAGTCAAAAGCTCATACAGCATAAGGCCGAGCGTATAGATATCGCCGCGCTTATCGTATTTACTCTCGCGCACATACTCGGGCGGCATATACTGCGGGGTGCCCAGCAAAATTCCAGGACGGGTGAGTCCTTTTTTTCCCACCTGCTTCATCAGCCCGAGGTCGGAGAGCTTTACGACACCATTGGTACCAACCAGAACATTCTCTAGTTTGATATCTCGGTGGATAACGTTTCTGTCGTGCAGTGCTTGCACACCATCAAGCACCTGTTCATAAATCCGGTCGATTGCTTCAACTCCGATCCGCTGCTTGGCAAAGATTCCCTGCAGTGAGCCACCATCGACATACTCCATCGTGAAAGCAACGGTGCCGCTGCACTCAATCAGGTCGTATGCATGCACAAGATTCGGATGTCTTAGCTCCTGACAGATACGCAGCTCTGCCAAGAATCGATCAAGGGTCGCCTCATCAAAAGCCAGATCGTTTGCCAGCACTTTAAGCGCCACTTCGGCGTTGTTCCGTGCACGGTCGAGCACCCGATACACCACTCCTGCGGCGCCATCTCCGAGCACACTAAGCACCTCAAACCGCTCTCGCAGCTCCGGTTGATTCGCAAATGCGGACTGAACACTCCCCGATTCGAGCTTCACACCATGTGTATCGGAGCAGTTTTGCTCGGGTGTGAGAAATTTTTTTCCGACCAATCAAGCTATTGATTTTACTTGGTTTTATTGCGTCAGGATCTCACTCCACAAAGGTGTAGCGCACCAATGAGGTTACCCCACCACGCTGGAGCGTCAGCGATGCCTCGCTCTGACCCTTTAAGTAGTCCACCACAAAGGTCCTAAACCCTGATGGGTCGTAAATAATTCTATCGTTGGCGGCCAGTAGTATATCGCCATCCTCAAGTCCCAGTAACTGATAGGCGCTGCCCGAGTGGACATCAAAGATCCGATACTGCGGTAGCTGCTGCCCCTCTCTGCGGAACACGCTCACCAACCGCACCTCGTTTGAGCCCTCACCCTGCCTCAGCGAATCAACAAATTTCTTCTTTGAGATACGCCGCTCTTCGACTCGCTGATGCCCACCACCTAACTGCTGACTATATACCGACGGCAAGGCGGCTTTCTTCGCGCAGCCAAACCCCACTACTCCACAGCAAAGCACAAGCAACACTCGGCGCGCCGTAGCCGCGCTGAGCACCCTGGTGTTTCTCTTGGTACTCTCTTGAATCGTCATACAGTCCCCTCCTACTCCGGCCCCGCAAGGTTATGTTGAGCTCTACTTCTAATACCGCGGCATTCTCAGATGCCTAGATCGTACAGATACGTCGCAACTCCGACTCATCTAACCGGCCAAGTCGCGCACGCTCTGCTTCAACAATCGAGCAGATAGTCGAGAGCGCTTTGCTGCGGTCGTCGTTTACTACAAAATAGTCAATCATCCCTACCTGTGGCAATGCTGCAAAAAGGGCCTCATATTCCTTGGTTGCTGTGCCCAAGCGAGTCGCCATCTCGGCATCAGATATCGCGCCGCGGTTTAGGATGCGTTCTCGCAGCACCGCTGCAGTCGGTGGAACCAAGAACAACACCACAGCGTCGAGAGGATACTGCTGCTTAAAGGTCAACGCCCCACGGATGTCGATATCCAACAACAGGTCAACGCCGCTTGTGACAGTATCAGTAAGGGTCTTTCGCAAGGTGCCGTACAGATTACCGTGCACCTCTTCATATTCAAAGAACTCTCCGGCGCTCACCCGCCGCTCGAACTCGGCGCGAGAGATGAAATGATAATGCACCCCGTCACGCTCTGCTGGTCGCGGCGGACGTGAAGTTGCTGACACCGACAGCCGCAAACTCTCAGGATTGCGGGCCAGAAGCTCCTCCCCATGGGAGGTCTTGCCGCCACCTGCCGGCCCCACCAGACAGAAAATGATCCCTCTGCGTTTAAGCTCTACCGCCATCTTACAACCTCAACCCTTACTCCAGGTTCTGCACCTGTTCCCTAATTTTTTCGATCTCACTCTTGGCCTCCACCACCTGCGCCTGCACCCCCGGCTCCTGCGCCTTGGAGCCAATCGTATTAAACTCGCGCAAGAGCTCCTGCACCATAAAGTCGAGCTTTTTCCCGGTAGAAGCAGTGGCCAACAACGATTCAAAATGCTTCAAGTGGCTATCCAGTCGCACCAGCTCCTCGGTGACATCATAGCGATCTACTAACAACGCTACCTCCATGTGCAGCCGCTGTTCGTCTAGTGGCACCTCTGCGGCAAGTCGCTTCACCGCCCCCATCAGCCGATCGCGCACCGCCTCCGGGCGACGCGCCACAATACGACCGATTACCACCCGAAGCTGCATTAGCCGCTTGACCCTCCGAGCCAGATCTCGCCCCAGCTCGGCTCCCTCACGCTGGCGCATCCGACCGAGCGCA
This sequence comes from Bdellovibrionota bacterium, assembly GCA_044371155.1. Taxonomy (GTDB): domain Bacteria; phylum Bdellovibrionota_C; class UBA2361; order UBA2361; family UBA2361; genus CAZTER01. The sequence goes on along the minus strand of JBILUF010000174.1, from coordinate 2,546 downwards.
TTCAACGCTGCGCGGCAGGCCTTAATCACCGCTGCGCGCTCCTTCTCGTAATCCACCTGGGTCTGCTGTAGCTCCATCACCTCAGGTCGGCTCAGCACATTTGCAAACACCGCTGAGCGCACCTCGTGCGGCGCCGCCCCCAGTTCCCGCCCTACCTCGGTGTAGACTTTGGAAATGGCGCGAAACGCCTCCCGATTAAAGCGCACCCCGACTGGAAGCACCCGAGTGTCGACACGGCTCACCGTGACATCAACTCGTCCGCGCTCTACACGCGCTGCGATCTCAGAGCGCAGATCGGCTTCAAACGACCCATACACACGCGGTAATCTAAACTGCAGATCAAGAAACCGACTATTAGCAGCCTTGAGCTCAACTTCGATGCTGACGCCATTTAACTTAGCCGCTCCCACTCCAAAGCCAGTCATGCTCACTGGCTGCGATACCTGCGTGGATCTCTTTTGGCGCGCCATGATAACGCTACCCTTTTGTTTTGGTAGCCGTGGCTGCACTACCCGAAATTGTAGTGCTTGTCCCTAGCCGCTCAATATCGCGCTTTAGCTTCGCAAGATTCACCGGCACCGTTCCCACCTCTGACACCACAACACCTGCTCCGATATTGGCCAGATCCCCGGCCACAGCTGGAGTAGCGCCGGTGGCGATAGCGGCGGTAAAAATTGCGACCACAGAGTCACCTGCACCGCTGACATCAAATACCTGCTGGGCAACGGTGTCGATAAACTTCCCGGTGGCATCACCTGACGATACGATCAGGAGGCCGTCCTCTCCTAGAGACAGCACTAACATCTCGCAGCCCCAACGCTTTACCAGACGCTGCGCGGCCTCTAGGGCGCTGGCCTTATCAAAGATTCGCATTCCGGCCACAGCCTCAGCCTCTTTGCGATTGGGCTTGGCCATCGTTATAGGGTTATAGATCTCGTAATTGCTTGGGTGCGGGTCTACCATCAAGGGACGCACTCCAAGCCCGACCCCCTGCTGAGCATGCAGCTGGTGAAACCGCTGCATCAACTCCTTGGTGATTACCCCTTTACCGTAATCGGACACTACCACGGCACGAGACGCCGTAAGGTGCGCCTCCACCAGCGCTGCAAAGCTCTCTCGCATCGCACTGGCAGGTTGAGAGCGACTCTCACGGTCGATCCGCACAATCTGCTGACCACGCGACATGATACGGGTCTTTATCGTGGTTGGCCGATTACGATCAGTAACCACCCCTTCAGCGCTAATCCCCTCCTGTTCAAGGAGTGCCAGGACACTGCGGCCCTCATCATCGTCACCGATAAGACCACAGACGCTCACCCGGGCCCCTAGATTACGGAGGTTCCGCGCCACGTTCCCCGCTCCGCCCAGCCGCTCCTCCGAGCTCCGCACATCAACAACCGGCACGGGCGCCTCCGGAGAAACCCGCTCCACATCCCCCCAGATATACCGGTCAAGGATAAGGTCCCCCACCACCAACACAGGCTGGTCGGCAATCTTCTCTAGGGCATTCAGCAGATCTTCTTTAGGACTAATCAAGATTTGACTCCTCGGTGGGGGCTCTGTCCACAGCTAGCAACAGGCACGCTCCTCACACTGTAAAGGCTCCTCCTACTATAGGAAAGATGGCTTGGTGGAGCAAGGAAGTCCGCACAGCCGACCCCATTGTAAACGGGGTAGGCGCAGGACAATCAAACCGTTATGCCCACCCGATGCCGAGGACAGTAGAGGTTGTTGTTAAAACAACTACCGCCGCCATCAAAGATGGCGGCGTCAGCGCACAGCGCTAGGACGACGCGGAGAATGGGAGTTTCCGCGACCCCATTCGATCTTGGAGCGATTATAACTAGCCCAGCACCGAGCATATCCGGTCACAGACAACCTCAGGGCTTATAAGCCGCATACATAACCGGCCCAATCCTGGGCACTCTCGGCGATAGCACGGGGCACAGCCGAGATTACTTTGCACCACCACCCCCTCGCTACGATACGGGGCGGTGCGGCCTGGGTTGGTGGCACCAAACAGACCCACATAGGGAACATTGAGTGCTGCAGCCAGGTGCCCTGGCCCCGAGTCTGGGCCACACATCACGGCTGTCCGTGCGATGACTGCCACAAGCTGCTGCAAGGAGGTCTTGCCAACGGCAGTCACTACCCGTTCAGAAGGATGGGCCGCGCTGAGCTTCTGGGACAGCGCTGCCATCGAACCATCTCCCAGCAACACCACCTGCGCCTTAGTGCGCGAGAGGAGCGCTGAGATGAGCTGACTATACCCCTCAGCAAACCAATCTTTACTGCGCCACGAAGAACCCAGTACTAACCCGACTAAGGGCCCCTGCAACACCTCAAGCTCTGCAGGCAAGCTCACCTGCGTGGCACGCTCTCGAATTCCAAACTCAAGCGGTTCTGGCTGCGGAATCCCCAGATGGCTAAGAAAGGTAAGATAGTGAACAAGTTTTGCAACCTCCTCACCTCGAGCCGAAATAGTCTCGGTAGAGAAGAGCCAGTTGCCCTCCTTCGTGTCGTTGCGGTGAAACCCAATCCGCCGC
>JBILUF010000173.1:0-5923 GCA_044371155.1 Bdellovibrionota bacterium | reverse complement strand
TCCGACACCTGTAAACGACAACTCCGGGATGGAGATCAGTCAGGCTGAGAGAAACAAAGCGCAAGTTCTAATAGTCGAGGCGGACGCCGGAGAGAGGAATAACCTTCGCAGCGCCATAAAGACACTCGGCTATGCCGGAGTCAGCGACGTCCCCAACCACGCTGCCGCCCTTGAGAAGCTACAACAACGACGATTCTCTCATGTCATTTTCGATGCCAAGAAGACAAACATGCCGCCAAAAGATTTCTTGGCAAAGGTCCTTGAAATGGACAAGGAGGTGGTCGCAATACCCTCCTCCTTTGAACCAAATGTTGACGATGTTTTCGATCTCCTGATTGGGGGCGCTCGCGGATACCTCTGCAAACCGTTCACTGCGGACACGGTTGAATCGTCAATCGTGATGGCCACCAAGGGTGAGCCACTTTCTGATGTCGTACTGCAGGCAAAAGATCGTAACGAAGCACTTGTAGCTATCATGATGGGAAGTCTTGATAAAGCTGCCACCATCATGCGACAGGCGCAGCAGTTCGAAACGGCTCGACGTGAGATACCAAGATCCTACGCAAGCCTTCGACGAGCCGCTGAACTAGCCCGCACCTTCGCCAAGGGCGGAGACGATGGGTTGATCGAGGCTCTTGAGCGATTCTGTATCGAACGAGGAAAGGGCCCGGCTACACGCCTTGGCAGGTTACGCAAGCGATTGCAAAACACTCGCGTCGACGAAGAGGAGACTCCGGCAGCACCACGGCAAACTCGCGCCTAAACACACGCCCCCGCCTCAGCATCCCACTGTTTATGCTTTAATGAGGCAACACGCTGACGTTATGATCGCAGTTTTTGCTCGAAGAGAGTCAGATCAAGCTGATTAAGCAGCGCCATAAGGCCGTAGAATTGCCCACAGGGCTCCACTGAACGAACCTCGATCCATGCGGTCTGACCAATCTTAAACAACGCAGAGCAACGCTCACTCTGCAGTCGATGCTTAACGCCAGCGACCTCATTGACTACAATCTGCTCCGACGATGATACCTTGAGCCGCGGTGGCTCACGCTGCGCGAAATCATCCACGGCCCCGCTCTCAACCAATGCAACAAATGCTGGATGCGGAACAAGCACTGTGAGCTGAAAGACGCTCCCCCGCTGTCTATCCATCACTGCAACATCGACATGTATGTGGGTCTTCTCAAAGACTGTACGTACTTCACCAAGCTGATAGATTGGATCCGTTGGTTTGAGCCACTCAATCAGTTGCGGCGCAACGCTCGCATTAGAAAACAACGCCTCAGCATTCGAGCCAGGCGTAAACCATGGACGCAGCGCATATCGCAGCTTGGAACGTTTAGCTACCGGGGCACCCCCGAATTTGCGTAGCTCTTTCGAATCAAGAATCTCTTTGAGCGGATCGTGCGCCTGGGCAAACGCGGCATCAGCACCAAGCAACAGCGCCAATAGCAACAGCGGCACACTCGCAAATCGCATGACTGGACAGAGAACGGAGAGCATTCCAGCGACAGTCCTGGTCACCGTCACAAAGAACACCCGCATCACCTTAACCTTGAGCTCCCGGCTTTAAGGGCAAAACTGCAAACTTCGTAGTCGCCACCTCACTTGAGATGACGCTATAGGTGCGCGCCACCAAAAGCTTAACCCGTGCGGGGTTTACCTCAGCTTTTGAGGCATCATTCGACAACACCCTGTGTTGCATCAAAATCTCACGCATCGAGGCCCGGGATGTATACCCCGCAGTTTGAATGAGGGCGTTAAGAGTCGTCGCAACTGCATTCGACGATTGGGCAACCGGCGCACCAACACCGTTGGCAGATACCATCGCCTCTAAATCCTTCGCCACTCCCAACAATGTCCCCTTCAGAGGCTCGGCCTGCTCCTCTCGCACCAGCTCAGCAAACTGATAACGCGCAGTCTCAAGCACCTGTTGCAAGGATCGTGTCTCTCCTCGCGGAGCGCACCCTGAGAGCGCGGCACTAACCAACATCAACACTGACATTCCGATTGAGACTCGACGACTGAATTGATTCGACTTCACCATATCCGCATCAAAAAACTGAAATGTTACACTCCCATCTCCCCGTAACGCGTTGCGTCATTGGAGCGCTATCACCGTGGAGATTATTGACCGTAAACCTACATATTACAAGGCCATAGCTACATTCTGGCGTCCCCACTGACTGCAACTACTGCTTAAGTCAGCGACGGCGAAAAGACGCGTTGCTCCCTTTTACGCGAGCGCCAACTTATAGTTTCCGAGGGAATGCCACGGATTAGGATACCCATCTTTGCGATGGTCGCCAGCAGGACAGCGATGCAGAGCTTGTACAAACCAGCTCTGCCTTCGTGAGGCCAGCACCCGCAACGATCATCAGGCAAAGCTTAGAGAGATTAGCTCCCCGCGCTCGTTCACCGGAGGATGTTTGGGGAAGGTGAGCTCGAAGGTTGTTCCCTCGCCCACTCGACTGGTGACGCTAATGCGCCCTCCATGAGCCGTCACGATACTTCGCACCACAAACAGTCCAAGGCCAGACCCTGCTACCTCGCGGTGCTTTTCAAGCCGTGCAAACCGCTCAAAGAGCGAGTTTACCTCACTGGGCTCCATACCCGAGCCGGTATCTCGCACCCGCACATGGAATTCATCCCCTACCTGCCATGCCCCCAGGGTCACTCGTCCCCCTTTGGCGGTAAACTTAATTGCATTACTCAGGAGATTCGAGATTACCCGAACGAACCCCAGTTTATCGACCTGCGCATGGATAGAGGCGGAGAGCGGCTCCACCTCCAGAGCGATACTACGCGCTGCCGATATCGTCTCAAAGTCAGCCGCAGCCTCCTGCAACAACGCTCCAATATCATGCGCGGCTGGTCGCAAAATCAACGTACCCTCTTGGATTCGACGCGCGCTCAAAAATTCATCAATCAGGTTTATAGCTCCCTGCGCTGATGAACCGATGCGCAGAGCTAGCTCTTTACCTTTCTGGTTTTCTTTTAGTAACCCAGTTAGCAACTCCGCCGAGATCAGCACCGCCCCCAGCGGGCCCTTTAAATCGTGCGTTGTAGTTGACAGAATCTCACGCTGAAACTTCTCTCGTTTCTTCTGCGCGCTTCGATCGCGCACCCAGACCGCAAATGTCTTCGGCCCCGGGCTAGGCAACGAGGAGAGCGAGAGCTCAAAGGTGGTGGTCTTATCGGCTTTAAAAACCACCTCGGTGGAAAATGCACCACCGTCTGCAAGCTGGCTTAAATTTCGCGTGATGCTTTCGCGCAACTTGGAGGCATTCAAAATCACATCATCGGCAAACACCTCAGCAAGCACACTACCGCTGCCGCCGCACTGCACCGAGAAAAACACAAAGGACCGATTGGAGTAGAGTATCCGCCCTAGCTCATCCACCAAGGCAAGCCCGTCCTGATTATTCTCAATCGATACCCGCAGCAGATTCATCTCGCGTTGCAAACGCAGACGCTCCTGCTCAGATGCTAAATTGCGCGCCACCCTGGACAACGACAACCCAAGCACATCCTGAAAATTGACATCAAAGTCCTTTACAACAAAATCCCTCGCGCCCAGTTTCATCGCCTCAACGGCATCCTGCAGCGAAGTTGAAGAGGTCAGCACTATCACCGGGGTCTGCGGGGCAAGATCAAGGAGCAGCGGGAGAGGGCCCCGCTCTGGAGCATCCGGCAGGTGCAGATCGGTGACTATTAGGTCGGTAGAATAGGCCGTCAGCAGCTCAGTTGCTGCCTTAAGGTTCACCACATGCTGCACCTCCCCGGCCAACCCACGCAGGGCGCGTTTAATTAACAAGGCATGGGACGGATCGTCCTCAAGCAGCAAAACCTTTGAAAATATCGGAGAGAAAGAGGAGTTCATGTAATGCTCATCAAACGCAATCAGGATGCTTCGACCAGAGTAACGCGAAACACCCCTCAGGCGCAGCCGAAACCTTTGACCTGCGCCGTATTACTCAATACAATCCAGCCCACCTCCGCGAAAGGGGGTTAAAGTGGGAGTGCTTTCAAATAGGTAGAGGGCTGGCGCGATTTGATTCGCCCTCTCTTGGGACCCCGCTGCTCACACCGGTAGTATGTTGGAGGCTTTGCATGATCAAACCAGATCACTGGATTCATAAGTTTGGGGAAGCCGGAGGGATACTTCCGTTTAATCCAGAGCAGGTCAACCCGGCCAGTTATGACGTCACGCTAGGCGATCACTGGATCTGCCCCACCAGAGATCCAGAGGAAATTAAGGCCGATAGCATCGTGCTCTTTCCTGGCGAGGTGATTCTTGCCACTACCCGCGAATACCTAAAGATGCCGCGTGATGTTGTCTGCGACCTGAAGCTTAAAAGCTCACTGGGGCGCCTCTTTATCAATCACAGTCTGAGCGGCTGGATTGATTGCAACTTCCAGGGGCAGGTTACCCTAGAGCTTCAAAACATCGGACCCTACCCTCGCACCATCTCAGTGGGTACCCGCGTTGCACAGCTGGTGTTTCTAGGGATGGAGTCTCCGCCAGATATCGCCTATGGAGAGGGTGCCAGGGGGCATTATCAGGGCCAAACGGGAGCAACCCGCTCCTGGAGTGAGGAATTCTTTCCAAAGTCTGTTGCCCCAGATACTGGTGCTGCGACCGTGTCTAAGGCAGGCAAAAAGTAGCCCAGGACTGCTACCACGAGCCCTGATACCTAGAAAGCTCGCGCCGTACCTAAGTAGCTCGCGCCGAAAGGTAGGCTGCCCCCTGACCGAGGCGGCTGTAAAATTGGAGCGCTGATAACCTTAAGGGCATGAAAAACATGCCTGTTTAGGTCCCCGCTCTAGATAGCGTGGGCTTTGGATTTTTGAAGTACCTCCATATACTTACCAGTAAGCGTAGAGGAGTTTTAGGTTGGTTTGGGCGAGCCCACAGGGGTACACTTCTAGGTATCTTTAGCCCCCCAGAATCTTGATTTATTTTGCTCTTCCAGGTACCCTTCCCAGACCCTTTAGGAGAGGCTCCCGGCGTTTTATTTGCCGTGTTCTGGCTGCGCGCTAGACCGTTGAACGCCCATCTTGAGCGGGGCGATAAGTAGCCAGTTATTAGTTAGGTAAATTAGTAAGGACTTACAATGCCGAATCATCCGTCAGCCATTAAGCGCAACCGTCAGAACATCAAGCGGCGAGCTCATAACCGGATGACCCGCTCTACGGTGCGGTCGGCGATGAAGACAGTGCGTGTCAAGGTGGCCGAAGGCGATATCGCCGGAGCCCGTAAGTCATTGAGCTTAGCGGAAAGCGCTCTTACTAAGGCAGCTGCTAAGGGAATGTTCCACCGTCGTAACGCTGAGCGCCGAATTGGGCGGCTAGCCTCGATGGTAGCAAAAGCTGCCAAGAAGTAGCTCTTGCGGCATCGTTCGGCACATTACTGTTCGGCACATTACCGCTCTGCACATTACCGATACGATCCATGTTAAGAATTTGAGTTTGAAACAGGATTTTCCTGGTAGGACTCGCTTAGCCCCCCAAAATCGGGTGGCCCCACTTCTAGCTGCCCTTGGACCGGTTTCCGACCAATCTGGACTACCGCAACCTAGATATCCCCTGCACCCAAAGGTGCAGGAGAATGCAATCGGGATAAAGATCCTAGAAGTCCGGGGTCACCGCTTGGTCATATATAGTTTGGGCCACCTGCTCAGCTAGGTCCTGTAGCGATTGACCCCGCTGCCCACGAGCAATTTCCCGGGTATCAAGACCACTCAAGTCAGAGGCACTTAGCGTCCCCTCAGCAAAATCAACCGAGCCGGTGACCACCGACTCCTTAGAGGAACCAAAGGTCTTGGTTACTGATAGATCTGGGTTCCTCCACAGCAGCGGTCCTGAGGCTCTACGCAACTCGGCCTGCACTCGCATACTCGTATCATATTGAAGCCCGGTA
>JBILUF010000172.1:0-5950 GCA_044371155.1 Bdellovibrionota bacterium | reverse complement strand
TGTCGATGAGCTCGATTTGGGCCTGAGTGCCCCGCTCACTAAGGGCCGCTCGTACTACGATCGCCTCAGTCGGTATCTGCGGACTCTCTAATGCTCGTAGAAGCGCCATCGCACGCGCCGATGCCTGGCCAAGCCCTGCTAACGGCGGTAGGTCAGCATCCCCAAATACTGTCACCTCGGCTGCCAAATCATGGCTTGAGAACACTGCTACCAGAGCCTCCGCTTTACCATCCTGTAGCTGCGACGTGCCTGATTCAAAGAGATCTAGCCGGAACAGATCACGGCGCGGCATCGCAGCCACAGCCGACACATTCGTGAGCGCTGAAGGCTCCTTAGGAATTGGGGCGGACTGCGTAGCCTTGGTGACAAATCCCCCCACCATAAAGCTAAGCACAATCAGCATAAGAGTGAGGTATTGCACCAGAAATGCCCGCGGTGCCGAGTTCCCTTGCTGCTCTGAGCTCCCCTGTCGCATTACACCGCCTCGCTTTGCAGCATTACAGGTTCACAACACTTGGCAGAAAACTCTGCAGTCGCTGCTCAACAACCAAGGGATTCTCGCGATTCAGAATACTCACTAGCCCTTCGATGGTCAGTGACTTCACCAAGAAGTCCTCCTCAGTGCGATTGCGTAGCTTTCCAGCAATTGGCAGAAAGAAGAGATTTGCAAGCACTGCGCCGTAGAGTGTTGTCACCAGCGCCTCAGCCATAGATGACCCAACCGTAGCGGGATTTTGCAATGCGCCTAGCATCTGGATAAGCCCTATCAAGGTGCCGATAAGACCCATGGCAGGAGCGTAGGCCCCCATGGTTTCGAACACCTGCACCGCTCTGCCAGCTTTCTCGGCATAAATCCTGGACTCAATCTCAAGAATCCGTCGAAGGTCTGCTGGAGCGCTACCATCGGCGGCCAACTCAAGCCCCTTACGCAAAAACGTATCGGAGGCAGAGTGCTCTGCCTGTTCAAGGACTAAAACACCGTCCTGGCGCACCTCCTGGGAGAGAGCGACAAGATAGCCAATCCGCTCATGCGGCTCACTTTCCCGCTCCAAAAGGGTCTGCTGTAGGGTGACCCAGGTGCGCTCCAAATCAAGCCTAGAGAAGTTCGCCATCGTGGCACCACAGGTGCCTCCTAATACGATTAGCAAACTGGCGACGTTGAAAAATGTAGAGGCACCACCACCAATCGCGATTCCGCCCACGATAAACACCAAGGCCAGGCCAATACCTCCCACCACCCCTCGGTCAAGCTCCCCCGCACGATGATGGCGCACCTTACGGCGAGAACGAAGATTGAGCATATATCGACCCCTTGATGTAGAACCGCTAGAGTGCGCCGCTTACTGCATACCAGCGTAGTTGGCGAGGTGGCTACACACACCCCCACTACCGCTTCGAAGCAAGAGTGATGCCAGGGCAGAAGCTAACCGAATCAAGGAGATGCTAGGATTTAGCGAGTCAGATTATTGACAGAGTGCAGCTATAGGATGCAACGACACCTCGGGGGCATCACTACGGCGGGTTCACGAACTAATCGGCAGTAGTTGCGATTTGATCTGACAGTCGACGTCCGATCAGATTGAATTCTCCATCCTAAGTTCCGATGTTATCTCCTCTCGCTTTGGCCATCCTGGCCTCGCTCAAGGCAGTCGATGCTCGCCTTGGGGCCCATAAAAGACCTAAGGCTCGCCGACTGCCGCCTTCGTCGCATACATGCTCCTCGGCGCTCTGCCCATCCCTGGGCAGACTGTAGAAATCTGACTCCAACTTCATCTGACACTGTCCGAAACATCAAGTCCAGATTTCTACATCTAATCCCAGCGCCTGGATGACAGCAGTCTAAGGTGTTTCGTCTACGTTATTGGATCTGCCTATCTAGTTGGATAGATCGATCGGAATACCTAGGACGGTGTCCCGGTGGCTCCAAACTCAGAGCCATCCCCATGGTAAGTCCACCCGACAAATCGTTCATGCTTCAAGCCAAATATCGGATTCTTCAAGGTAAGTACGCCATCCACCGCTCCACGGAATCCCTTGCCCGAAAACAGATCTTGCCCGCGATAGCGACATGCATGCGCTGCCGCTAAGAGTGCCTGCTCCCATGGGTAGGAGAGTCTATACCCCATAGCAGCAAAGTGAGCAGCCAGACTTCGATTATCCACCCCTTCACCGCCTCGCAATACAAGCGATAAAGAGATTGTACGTGCGGTCGAGACATCACGAGAACCAGTTCGCTCCGCTTCTTTCATCGAGTACCGCATTCCATGCATGTCGATGAGGCAATCTCTCTTTGACCCTGGAAATGTATCCTTAAAATAGAGATTTAACGCCTTCTTTGCCAGCTTATTGCTGACTCCCTTAGGTATCACAAGCGACGCCGTCCCCTTCTCGTAACGATACGAGTCTAGTATCGACCTTGCGATATCAGGCAAAGCGACCGGGGGAAGAGCCTGCATTGCCTGAACTAAGATATCGGCTTCGGTGCCACCAAGAGTAGAACCATCTTTCCGAATAGCATCTAAAATCCTCTGGAATGTCCCGGCCAATGCTGGATTACCGAGGACTGCCTCTTGTACAGATTGTTGCGCAGATGTTAACGAACTCATACTTTTTGCACTCCCCTACTGCTAACTATTTCAATTTTGGCTGAGTAGAACTAACGTTTACCGTGGTACTCCTGACGCGGCATAGTCACGCATATTCATGTCGTCCCCTAACTGCTCGGCAGTATCCGGGCAATCGACAAGGGTAAATCCCCGATCGGAATCGTGAGCGATCGCCTTTCCTGGTATGCTCCCCCGCACAATACAACCTCTGAAGATATCCTCTCCATTATTATTGCAAGCATGCGCCGCTGCAATCAGAGCTTGTTCTCCCGGTGAAGCGAACATAAACTCTCTCGCGAGTCTTAGCTCCTGATTACCGCGAGAGCATTGCACCGTGTAGGTCACTACTGGAGTAATAAGAATCTCTTGAGAAGACTTTGGATCATTCTCAAACTGGCTACTTAGCTCATGCGGCCTTAGCCCTTTGAGCCACGTGATAAGCTCCGGATCCACAGCCCCTCGCCCATAGCGCGGCACCCGCAACTTAAAATATTCCGACAAAGACTCAATTCCTTCAACTACTCCAACACCAGGAGGAAGGACCAGATTTGCGTATTCCGCCCGTTTACGAAGTAAATCATAAGAGTAGGAGGCCAAGATCTCTCCGGCCGTAAGCAGCTGTGTGTTAGACAGGAGCGATTCCAGTCCACGCTGGAGATCTGCGCTTGAGTACTCCGCCAGAGCGCCCTCTGGCTTGCCAATCCTCCGCAAAAGCTCGACGGCTCCCCTAAATGCCGAGATATCTCCGCTCGCATTCTCTACCGCCGCTTGACATAACTTATATGCCACTTCATTTACTTGGGACATGTATTACTCCTCCTCAAGGGCCTGAAAAAATTTACGAGCGATCGCTTCCTTCTGCTCTGGCGTGTAGTCATCTGTGGCCAACAGATACGCTATACGCCTTTGAATTTCAGCGATTAGCTCCTCTTTGGTGCGCTGCTCCGCTTCAGACATGCCGCTCCTTTAAATCGCCTGTGGGTCTTTGGCTTATCTCAACCAGGGCCCATATCTTAGACCATCCCACCCGCTACTCAAGCGGCAGCGACTGAAGCATCAAAGCTCCATGCCAGATCGGCCCCTGCAAACAAGCTAAGCTCGCGAAAAAATCAGGGAAAATCGGGGTTCTTACGAGGTCGCGGTTGCGCTATTCGATCTCGGTATATTTACGGCTCGAGCCGCGTGAGCGCTCTACCGGATATTTGGCGTTATTCTTGGCCATCTTTGCTGGGAACGCCTCACCAAGATCGATTCCAGCATCGCCGGCCATCGCCAACACCCAATAAAGCACATCAGAGAGCTCATCCGCCAACTGCTGGCGCTGCTCGGGAGCAAGTTCACCTACCTGGGTATCACTCCCCCACTGGAAAAGCTCAGCGACCTCAGCAGATTCGATCATCAGTGAGAGCGCCATACTCTTTCCGGTGTGAAACTGCCGCCACTGCCGCGCATCACGAAATTCCGAAACGAGGGCACTTAGTTCAGCCACAGTTTTCATCGCTTCGCCATCCTCCAATCTTATCTCCAGGGCGACGTCCCACCCACGCAAGGAATACAGCAGCACCAATCACCATAACAAAACTAAGCCACTGCCCACGCGTTAGCCCCCACAACTGAAATCCAATTCCCGCATCGGGCATCCTAAACTGCTCCCCAACGATCCGCACGACTGGATACAAAGTTAGGAAAAGTCCCGCAACGATTCCAGGCCTCCGCGGCTTAGCCCAGACCAAGATTAACACTAGAAAAAGTAGCGCCCCCTCAAGGAGCGCCGCGTAGAGCTGAGACGGATGGCGTCCGGTAAGCGCTGGCGCAATCAACCGGGTGAGGAACTTATCCCCTGACTCAATATGGTCGACTATTCGGAGCAACACAGAATGCACCTCCTCTCTGTGCAGAAACGGTGCGGAGACTAGCTCGCTCCAACGCGCCGCCGGCACCCCTACATGCTCTACTGCTGGGGCGAGTGAGGTGAGCCGCGCCGGCTCCTCCGTGGGCCACAGTAGAATATCCTTCGGGAACTTAACTGCCCACGGCAGTGCGGGCGGGGCCTCTCTCCCGACTAGCTCTGAGTTAACAAAGTTTGCAATCCGTCCAAAGAAGATTCCGAGCGTACCCCCGATGGTGTTGAGATCGAGAAGCTGTAGGATCGGGAGCCCTCTGGAGCGCGCAAACCAGATACAGGCCAGAATAATCCCAACAATACCCCCATGACTCGCCATGCCTCCTTGGTTGATCGCCAACACTCCCCAGAAAGGTGGCGTGGAGGAAAAGGAGGTAAACATCGACGGAGAATAAAATAAACAGTAGCCCAAGCGACCACCCAGAATCGTTCCCAGCGCCACAGTAAAAACAAAATCAGAGACCTGCTCAGGTGCTAAAGCCGTTAAACGTCGGTTGGCAAGCCAAAGGATAAAGCGATACCCAAGGTAAAATCCAAGCAGATACGACAACCCATACCAACGGATCCCAAAGCTCTCTGAGAACCTGATAAGAAAGGGATTGAGGTCGTGCACGAAGGCGGTAGGCCAGAGATCTTGCATAAGGTATATCGTTATAAACCGCTTCAGTACGTTGCCGATTACCGACGCAACTGTCAATCACTTCGAATAAGGTGGCCAGACCGCCTTCTTCGAGTAGAGCGCAATACTGCACCTCGGGCCCTGCTCACCTTTTAGCCCCATCCGAACCCTACTTAAGCCGATGGCGCAAGCAAAATCCTGGTGATACTATTCGAGTCGACTCGCGCGCAGGAGAACTCTCAGATGAAAAAGCACCCAGATCGCTCCAGCGGAAAGTGCCCAGGCGGAAGGTCGCTACTCTCTGATAGCAAGGGCGCGACCATGGTTGAGTATGCACTCCTAATTACCTTCCTGGCCCTTACTGTTGTGGCCACGATAAAGCTGCTGGGGCAACAGAGCTCTGAATCATTGAGCAGCCTAGGATATCAGATGAACCGGAGCCCGAGCTCTCCTGGATCACCAGGGTACTCGAACTAGGGTGTCCACGCATGACATTTTCCGAAAAAAGAGAGATCTGACTTTAGCCCAAGCAGCTGCCGGAGCCCCTGTCGGCACGCCGCTTAGTCACGAGACCTCCTCGGTCTCTTGGTGCATCGCCGCACACAACCCTTTCAGTGTAGAAATCTGCTCTAAATCTTTCTAAGGGTGTCAGAATAAGGAGGGGGCAGCGGATTGAGGGCCAAGACTTACCCCCCCTATTTCACTCGCTGATACGGATTGCTGTAGATATCATCCTGATAGGGCTGCTCTTCGACCTGAGATCGGCCACGCTCCTGACGGGCATCTTTCGTGCCCTTTATCCAGTCCTTAACGACAAAGAAC
>JBILUF010000171.1:0-5962 GCA_044371155.1 Bdellovibrionota bacterium | reverse complement strand
AGCCGAAGCCTGTCAGGAGCGGCTCGAGACGGGGTCAAGAATATGTGTCGTGGCCGGGGTGGATATGGCTCATGTAGGGCCACATTTTGGCGATACCGAGGCACTCACCCCTGGGTATATGCAGCAGGTCGAGGTCCGTGATCGCGCCTACCTTGAGGCGATCAAAGCACAGGACAAAAAAGCACTCTGGCAGCATATCGCCGAGGATAGTGATGCAAGACGGATCTGCGGATTCCCAACTATGTATACGATTTTAGATCTCTTTGAACGGCTGCAGCTACAATACACCGCCACTCTCTACGATTACCGACAAGCGGTGGATTACTCCACAGGATGTGCAGTGACCTTTGCCGGAATGGGGCTGTACAGCAAGTGATCCAGCCCACTCCGGCCACAATCCTACAATAAGCCACTTAGGAAGCCCCTTATGCGCCGGCATCCTGAACGGAGCTCTGGGAGCGAATAATCTCAAGTGCCTTTAGTCTTGGCGACTTTACTCCAGATGCAGCAGATTTACTGCCCAGATCAAAAAAGTATCGGGAGAACGGTAATCCCATCGCGTGTAAAAACAGCACCACATCGGTTTCAGGGTGGATAGTTGCTCTCTCGGGATGCTCCCGCAGCACGGGGGATAACATCTTCCCCTTCAGTCGTTCCCGTAGTGCCAGCCCGGCCTGCACTATCAGCAACGTGGTGACCTCTCGCTCCATATACTGAGAAATTTTTGTGAGCTCCGGGCTCTGTCGCGAAGGGTCGGGGGTCATAATACATGGACACACCACCTCGCCTCCTGCTGAGGATGCTTTTCGGGTGGCCTCAAGAACCGCAATGAGCGCTCCATCATATGACAACTCAGGGTCGATCTGCTGGGACCGATTTACCTCAATATTTAGCCCATCTAGTGCCCCTTGTATCTTTCTTACAGCGGCCTCATAAGTCTTCTGGCGAGATATCGCCCCAGAATGAAAATCACTTCCCGACGATCCGATTGCTGACTCTCGCACCATCTGCACCGATTCAAAGATCTCTTGTACGAAGTGTTTAACCGGATCCTTGGACTCTCCAGCGGCGGTAGCATCCGCCCTGCGGGGCTTTATCGTGGGGTGTTCAAGCACCAAGGACCGCTCAATCTTAAGCGGTGCTCCGGGTAGCACAAACTCAATGCCCCCGGTTTTTACGGTCGAATACGCCGACACCTCTACCGACTCACCTACGGATACCCCGCAAGACTTTCCTGAGGGAGCAAGAATCGAGATTGGTTGCCCAGTATTGTTGGAGATACTCCAAGCAAGCCATCCAGAAGAGCGGGATACTGATACTCCCTCCGCGGGCGCAGAGCTCAACTCCCCTTTTGCGGTGACCACCTTGGGCTCGCCGCGCTTAGCCGCCTCAAGCTGCAGCGAGAGCTTAATCGATGCCTCTGAATAGGAAGGGAGTCGCTCGGGGTTACGGCCCGCTCCGGAGGTATTATTTGCAAGCATACAGTCCTTCTTTGACCCACAAAGCCAGCGCTAGGAAAGAGCCAGCAATCATAAGTGCATCGCCACAGGCTCCAAGAGCAGGTAGTTTACCCCCCCTATAAAGGTAGGCAAGTCACCCACCCCGCACCCGGGTGCGCCGGAGCGTCCAGCACTTTCCAGCTGGGGGTAAATAACCGAATCACTGAGTGATTCCATGCAATAAAGTATGTAAAGGGGATTGTGTTTCCCGGCGAAGACCGTCGGATCTTTTAGTTCGAGCCTAGCTACAATAAGTGCACGCGATCGAAGAGCTCTCACATGGGCTCCTACTGGTTTTTGAATCGCTCGATCGAATGCAGCCCCTCCCACCCACGATCTCCGCATCGACCTAAGTAGCAATGTTTCCTATACATGCGGAATTCCCTTAGCCAAAAAGAGCCATTTTACTCTGAAGCAATCGCTCTCTAGACACTGATAGGGGGGTATAGTTTGACGCAATCGCCCGGCAAGTTTTTGGTTGTTTTTGAAAAAGCGAAGGAACAAAAGATGGAAACCGCTGAGAAAGATTTTTTCGAGAAGTTTGGTCTTGAAGTAACTACCGGTGATGTTGAGCTCGGTAAGACCTACCCGATTTACGGGATGATCACAAAAATCATCAGCGACGCTCCGGGAAGTGTCATCGTCGAGATTAATTTTTCCATTCGCGCTAACATGTCGATCCCCGACAGCACCAAGATAGAGCTTCTTAAAGAGCGTGCTTTCGAGCCAGGGATCTTCGTATCAACCATTAAGTCCAAAGATTGTGGTATCGAGGTTGACTGCAGCACCGTGGTGTTTGGCAAACGAACAAATTTCAGCGCCTAGAACAGACCGATAGGCAATTGCACAGGAGAGATGCTACAAAGCATGCTCACGATAGCTAGGATTACCTGAACCATCCGTGGGGCCTCTTTTCGCCGTGAACTGATTGCGCTACAGTTGAAGCCGTATCGGTTCATTTTTGCAGTCGAAATACACGGGGCTAGCATGATCAAACCTGAGTTATCAGGGGCACTAAGGAGCGAGTCTGAGGGGAGCAGCGCTCCGCAAGATAAGACGGCGGGCACCCCGCCAAGCTCATCGGGACAGTTTGTATCTGAGGCGATCTCATTTCTTAAAACCCTTGCAGCATTTCTGCTGGCGGCATTTATTCTGCGCGCCACTGTTGTAGAGGCCTTTAAGATCCCTTCCGGCTCTATGATTCCAACTCTGAGAATCGGAGACCATATCCTCGTAAGCAAGTTATCGTACGGGCTACGCCTGCCGCTTATGGCCTCTAGTGTATTTCTGTTCGACTCGCCCGAACGGGCCGATATCGTTGTGTTTACCCGACCGGACGATCCCGCGACCATAGAGGATGACTCTGATACGAATGTAATTAAGAGAGTAGTAGGACTGCCAGGTGACGTCGTAGAGGTGCGTGACACTAAGGTCTATATCAATAATCAGATCCTTGAAGAGTCCTATGCGCGCTGGCAAGAAGGCGGGCTGCGTGATGGTAATTTTGGTCCGGAGCGGGTACCTGAGGGGCATATCTTCCTTTTAGGAGACAACCGGGATCATTCCAAAGACTCGCGCTTTTGGACCGAGCCGTTTTTGCCAATCGAGCGGGTCAAAGGCCGAGCGCTAATTATATACTGGTCTTGGGACTCGATGGGTCGGATTGGAAAGGTGCTTCGGTAGCCTTTCTCTGAGGTGGGACTTTACTGCCGCAACTGCTGGATCAAGAATAAAGATAGCCCTATTAAACTACTGCCCCTCCCCAGGAGTTGTGCCGATGTTCATACAGATTCCGAGCGCTATCTGCATCGAGGCAAGTGGACCACAGGCCGCACGATATCTACAGAATCGTCTCTCGAATGAGGTGAAATCTCTTACCCCAGGAGCAGGCTGCTGCAATGCGGCTGCACTGAGTGTCCAAGGAAAAATCGAGGGGCTCTTTTTTGTTTTAGCACTTAGCCCGGAGCGTTACCTACTTCTCTGCGAAGGAGGCGACCCGCAGCTAATCCTGACAAGCCTTGCACGATTCAAGGTGGCCGAGCGGGTGGAGTTCTTCGATGTAAGCGCACAGTATGCAGTATTGTGCTGGGAGAACTGTTCCCCATCCGACCTGCAGCTCGCATTCCCCGGCCTCTCTTCGGCTCCAACGCCCGGGACATACCTCTCAGTTGATGGCTGTTTTATTGCTCCCACGCGCGGCACCACCGGGAGCGCTGTGCTGTGCCTAATCCCACAAACACAAGCGGCAACAGTGACTGCATCATTACGTTCTCGCACTCAGGAGCTTTTAGGTGACGCTTTGCAAGTGGCACGCGTCAGAGCAAACCTCCCCGCATTTCCTGCCGAGCTTGGCAGCGGGATCCTGTTGGCCGAGGCCGAGCTTTCACATGCCGTATCCTTTACCAAGGGATGCTACGTTGGCCAGGAGGTGGTAGCGAAGATAGATGCCATCGGCAGAGCCCCACGCCGGCTCTTACCGTTTGCAGCGGACGGACAGCAACTTGCACTCAAGGCAGCTTCGATCACCAAAGCGGAGGATCCATCAGGTCGGACCGTGGGAGAGGTATTGAGCTCAGTTTTTGACCCTACTACCAACGAAACTCTCGGCTTTTTGATCCTGCGAAATGACCCATCCTTGTTTTCAAGTAAGCTTTGCGCTGGTGGCATACAGCTACGGCTACTCTCCGCGCCTCATACCCCCTAGGGCCACCCCGCCTCTTCCAAGCCTCACATTTTTGTCGCGAGCTAAATCGTAGCTAGTGAGTGGTAATCAGTAACCTGGATAGATTTGAGCTTCTGGGGTATTCTTTGTCGTAGTTCTTAACCTCCCACTGTATATCTCTGAGTCGTATGTCACATACTCTCTCTTCTAATCAGCGCGGTTTTATTGAGTTCTTAGTGCGCTCTGGCGCTCTTACCTTCGGCGACTTTATGACCAAGTCGGGACGAAAGTCCCCTTATTTTATTAATACAGGACGGTTTGACGACGGAGCAAAGATCCTTGAATTAGGCGAGTTCTATGCCAACCATATGGTTGAGAACTCGCTCCAACAGGCATCTGTGGTGTTTGGCCCGGCCTACAAAGGTATTCCACTTGCGGTTTCAACCTGCATCGCCCTTAAGCGTAGTCACGACATCTCACTTGGATTCGCATTCGATCGCAAAGAGGTAAAGGAGCACGGAGACGGCGGGCGAATCGTTGGTAAAAAAATCAGCGATGGCGATAGCGTGGTTCTGGTGGAGGATGTAATCACAGCCGGCACCACCATGCGTGAGGTAATTCCCCTCCTACGCTCCTTAGGGAAGGTGATACTCGACGGAGTGGTGATAGCCGTAGATCGCTGCGAGCGCGGAGCTAGCTCGCTCTCGGCGGCACAAGAAACCGAGCAGCAGTTTGGAGTAAAGGTATACCCGATTGTCACCATTCATCAGATCGTTTCACACCTCTCATCCAAAAATGGTAGCGGCCTAGTCCTCACTCAAGAGCAGCTTGCTTCAGTTGCTACCTACCTACAAACGTATGGAGTTGCATGAATATCCAGACGCCCTACCGTACGCTCCGAGTATTTTTCTTTACCCTTATAGTCTCCACTGGCCTTTTTGTAGCGCCATCGGCGGGCCTAGCAGATACGGTTGAAGTTACAGCACAGGAGATCTATGGGACGGTGATGAGCCCCTTCTGCCCTGCTCGCTTGCTCAATGACTGCCCAAGTCCTTCGGCAACCGATCTCAAGGTAAAAATCCTCACAGACCTAAAGACCGGAAAGAGTAAAGAGCAGGTCCTTGAAGAGCTCTATACCACTTTCGGCTCCGCGGTGCGGGCGGCACCAGAGGCAAAGGGTTTTGGTGCTCTGGCTTGGTGGATTCCGATCTTGTTTGTGGTGATTGGACTAGCGATCTATGCAGTGTGGTTATCGCGCAGACGGGTCGAAACTCAGCCCAGTGAATCCAGTACGGCACCACTACCTCCCGAGATGCGGGAGCGGATTGAAGCTGAACTGAATCGCCATGATTCATAGCTCGGTAATCGGGCTTGTTCATCTCTGCACCGATAGACCGTTGGCTATGGGGTGAATATAGGCAGCCACTTATCTTTCCATCGCCTTTAATGATACCTTAAATGGGATAGCCCCTAACGACTGACCCACGAAAGCCAGGCTAACCCAGCCGAGGTGGGGCTTCGGAATGTTCCTTACAACGGACTTGAATCACACAGCATGCTTGTCTTGCCACAAAGACCACCAAAAAATGATTAACTTCGTGGTCTTAGTGGCGAAAAACATTCTTGCGCCCCACAGCCAAGGCTTCTCCTAGCAAGATTTCCCCCATAACCTAATCAAAGGTCTAAACGGATTAACGGAGAGGCATGAGCGGCGCATCTCACGACCATACCCCGAAAAAAGCGGCTAGCGCTGGGCCGGCTCCGATACCGACTTTTCCGATTGATGACAGCAATGCTGATA
>JBILUF010000003.1:0-18957 GCA_044371155.1 Bdellovibrionota bacterium | reverse complement strand
TGGCAAAAAAGCCCGATCGCCAGGACCACGCGTTCTGCAATTCGTGAGTCCAGCGCGGCAGCTTTGCGGTACCCATGAATTTGGCACGGTAGTCCAACGACTGCATAACGCCCCGGATTCTGCCTAATCTCAGCCAGGGCTGAATTGGTGGGGCAGATTGCGTATTTTGATTTCATCGCGGCTAAGAGATCTGCGGTGGTGCGAGCTACCATAGCCTTGCCCTTCCACAAGGTCTCCGCACTGGATCCAATAACGATAGCACCATCTATCTGCTTACTTTCTAGAAGGTGACTCAAGAGCGCTGTTACTAGACCGCCGCTCGTCGAGTGCTCCCGAATCACCGGATCATTCGAGTATGCCACTATCGCGTTGGAAAAAGTTCCATGGGTGTCTGTTAACTCGCCGGGAGTGCCATAGAGTTTGCGGTGCTCCTCGTGGAAATTAAACTCATCGCCTGGGCAGACCTTCACACACAGATCGCAATCGGTGCAGGCTGATAAATTTTTTACCGTCGGATACTCCTCTGCATCGACACCCAACACCTGGGTGGGGCAGATCCCGATGCAGCTCCCGCAGCGGTGGCAAAGCCCACCATCGACTATGCGCGCAAGGCCCCGCAGC
This sequence comes from Bdellovibrionota bacterium, assembly GCA_044371155.1. GTDB lineage: Bacteria > Bdellovibrionota_C > UBA2361 > UBA2361 > UBA2361 > CAZTER01. The sequence goes on along the minus strand of JBILUF010000003.1, from coordinate 18,336 downwards.
GCCCGTGGTGCCTGCATTGTATCGCCATTTTGCCACTGCATCGGCTGCAAAAGCGCCCCGCCGCGACGGAGCGGCACCTGCTCCTGCAAAATGGCAAGTGAACGGGGCTTTGTCTGGGGCAGGACAGAGGAACTAGTCACGGGTGCTGCGGTTTAAAGAGGATATGCTCATTTCTGGCAAGCACCCTAACATACTGTCCGGTAGGAGGCTATTTCTCCTAATGTCGCTGGGTGGGGCGGGGGCTGAGTTGGCTCGAGTACACACCCCGGGCGGGGGATGCCCAGTCGATATCAAGCGATTGCTGCGCTTTCGCAGCACCTCGGCCGCCCTTGACTTTACAGCGCCCTCTTGGTTGTACTGGTGACGATGACCATCGCTGTATATGCCGATATTGAAACGTCCTCTGCAGGGTACAAGAGCCGCTTCGCGGGAGCTGCTGGTAGATGGCTTCTTGGTGTGCAGTCAAGAATCCTGATAGAGCAGCTCAGCCAAGTTTGGGTCGATTCCGACCAGTCAATATCGCTGCTCGATGTAGGCGGAGGGCATGGGCAGATCGTGCAGGCAATCAACGAGCATGGATTGTTGTCGCGCTGTCAGGTGACTGTCCTGGGAAGCTCGCAAGAGTGTCGAGAGCAGCTTGTGCCTGATATTGAGGCGGGGCGATGTACCTTCGCGGTAGGGGATCTATTAACGCTGCCGTATCCAGATAAGAGTTTTGATGTCGTCACCTCGTTTCGTTTTATTCCCCATTGTGAGCAGTGGCAGCAGTTGATTCGGGAGCTGTGCCGTGTGGCCCGACAGGCGGTGATAGTGGATTATCCCACGCATTTGAGTGTGAACTGCCTTAGCCCATTTTTGTTTCATCTTAAAAAGGTACTCGAGAGAAATACCCGTACATTCGCGATGTTCTCTCATCGCCAAATTAGCGCCGCTTTTGCTGAGGCTGAGTTTGTGGTGCAGGAACGCAGCGGGGAGTTTTTCCTGCCAATGGTGGTGCATCGGGTGCTGAAGAGTCCGGGCATCTCAGGGCTGCTGGAAGCTCCGTTTGGGGTTTTGAATATGACCAAGTTTCTGGGGTCGCCGGTGATAGTGCGGGCTACACCCAAAGGATAACAGATGGATAAGGCAAAACTGTATCTAGTGACCGGCTCAGCCGGGGAGGTGGGGTTTCAGGTGACTCGCTTGCTCTGTGAAGAGGGGTACCGTGTGAGGGCGATGGTGCGTTCTTCAAGTGATCGCAGTGCTTTGCAACAGCTTCCTGCTGAGATTGTTGAGGCTGATCTCACGGATCAGGGCTCGCTAGAGCGAGTATTTCAGGGGGTCGACGGGGTATTTCATATCGCTGCGGTCTACCGTGAGTCAGGGCTCTCAGAGCGAACCTTTTTCGATGTCAACGCAGAGGGCACTCGTAGGGTATTTGACGCGGCTATTTCGGCAGGGGTGCGACGGGTTGTACACTGCTCCACGGGCGGAGTGTTAGGCGATATTCAAGAGCCTCCTGGCAGCCATCTCACCCCGTATAATCCAGGTGATACCTATCAACGCAGCAAGGTTGAGGCTGAGAAGATTGCAGTTGAGTGTTATCGAGGCGGACGGATACGAGGGGCGATAATTCGACCGGCGATGGTATACGGGCCTGGGGATACGCGCCATCTCAAGCTCTTCCGCATGGTGGCGCGGGGACGGTTCTTTTATGTTGGAGCAGGGGATAAATCGGTACACTTTATCGATATCCGCGATCTCGCGCGGGGTTTTCTGCTGGCCATGCAGCATGATGAGGTAAACGGCGAGATCTATCACATCGCTGGCGCTCGACCGATGACTTTAAAGCAGGCGGTTGATACGATCGCCGAGATGCTGGGAGTTGCGCGTCCCTGGCTCCATCTGCCGGTAAAGCCGATGCAGTGGGCGGGCTCCCTGTGCGAGAAGCTCTGCGAGCCGTTTGGCATTGCCCCCCCCCTGTACCGACGACGGGTAGATTTTTTCACCAAGGCCCGTTTTTTTGATACTGAAAAAGCCAAACGCGAAATTGGATTCATCCCTCGGCAATCCTTTGAGGGGGAGATTCGAGAGACTGTTGCGTGGTATCAAGAGCGGCGGATGTTGTAGCTACATCTCTTCCTTGTGTATTTTTTTAAGCTCGCACCGTTTGCGATGAATATGGTCGCATAGCATCGCCACTTTTTAGACCAGTTTGTCCGACGTTGCCTTGGCGAGGTCCGTAGCCTTGCACGAGGTTGGGCCCTTCGGAGGAGCGAGGGGCGAATGCCAAACCCAGGCGCTCCCCCGCTGGATTGCCCGTCAACAAATCGGCTGCCGCTAGCTAGGTGTGCCAAAGCGATGACATGCCTCGTCCCCTAGAAGGGCTAACTCCTTGGAACTACATCGGTCTTTGAAGCGCCACGGTGTGCATGGCACTTGCAATGCACCCCCTGTGGAGGAGTAGGCGCATGACCAAACCGATTGAATCGCTTTTTGATCGCACCCTAAATGGGCTTCATAAGCAGCTAGACCTGTCCTGGCGGCGTAACCAGGCGATTACAAGCAACATCGCCAATGCTGAGACCCCGGGCTATCGCGCTGTGGATATCAACTTCTCAACTGAGCTCGACCGAGCTTTTGAGCCTGAGGGACGACAGGTTGGCCCAGTGGCTAAGACAGATAACCGCCATGTCGATACCATCGCGCAAAGTGGCGCGCACATAATCCCAGACCGCTCTGGCGCCACCCGCAGCGATGGCAACAATGTCGATCTCGATGTCCAGATGGGAAAGATGGCGATGAACGCGAGCCGTTATTCGATGACCTCAACTCTTGTGTATAAAAAGATGGCGACGCTGCTGACTGCCATACGACAAGCATAACGATGGAATCTGAAGGAGCAGGATTATGTTTGATACAATAGATGTAATCGCAAAGGGATTGAGTGCCGCTCGGTTGCGGGTGAACACTATCGCCTCGAACATCGCGAACGCTGAAACTACCCGGACTCCTGAGGGTGGGCCGTACAAACGTCGGGATGTGGTGCAGATGGCACGTTCGCAGGAGGCCCCGTTTAGCTCAGTCCTTGATCAGGCCTCGCTTGCATCTCCTCAGGTGGTGGCAGTTGTCGAGGATAAAGCAGAGCCGCGTAAGGTGTTCCAACCAGGGCATCCAGACGCTGATGCTGAGGGGTATGTGGCGTACCCGAATATCAACATCGTGAATTCGATGACAGACCTCACCATGGCCAGCCGTTTGTACCAGGCCAATATCACTGCGCTCACCACCGCTCGGCAGATGTCGCAAGATGCTAAAGACTTAGCCCGCTCGTAGTCGTAGTTTTGGGGGATTCAAGAGATGATAGACGGAATAAAAGGCGGAATTGGAACAATTCGTTCGATTCCTACTCTCGACCAGGTTGAGAAAGGGCAACCCCAAAGTGGTGGCGGTAGCTTCGCAGATGCCCTAAAGGGTGCGATTGGTGAGGTGCAGAAGTTACAGAACGAGGCGGACTCAAAGATCCAGGGGCTCACTCTTGGCGACAATCGCATCACCCCGCATGAGGCGATGATAGCTCTACAGAAGGCTGATGTGGCGTTTCAGCTAATGTCAGCGGTGCGCACCAAGATCGTGCAGGCCTATCAAGAGGTTATAAGAACACAGGTTTAATTAGGATGCCTTTATTAGAGGGCACCATGTTTTAGTTTCGGAGAGTTCGTCGTGGCACCATCCATAGATCCAGGAGCAATACTTGCGCAGCTAACTGAGTCCTTCATGAAGCTGCCACTGATCCAGAAGATCATATTTCCTCTGCTGATTGTTGGTTCGATCACCGGTATTATTTATGTCTCAAAGTGGGCGAGTCAGCCGGATTATACAGTGCTATACTCCGACCTCAGCTCGGCGGATGCTGCGGCGGTAGTAACCAAACTCAAAGAGCAAAAGATCAAATACGATCTCCGTGGTGATGGATCCACAATCGCTGTTAGTCCGCCGGAGGTGGTGCATGAGTTGCGGCTAACCCTTGCTACTGAGGGGCTTCCAAAAGGTGGTAGCCTGGGACTGGAGCTTTTCGATTCAACAAACCTCGCCTCCACCACCTTCCAAGAAAAGGTCAAATGGCTGCGAGCAATTCAAGGAGAGCTCGAGCGCACTATCGGCTCTCTGGATGCCGTACAGAGCTCACGCGTACATATAACTCAGCCTGAAAAGACGGTATTTGCCAAGAAGGGACCGGAGGTAACAGCCTCTGTTCTGTTGAAGCTACGTCCAGGTGCTGAGCTTGAGAAGAAGCAGATTCGTGGCATTGCAAACCTTGTTGCAGGAAGTGTTGAGGGACTAAAGCGCGAAAACGTCTCGATCGTCGATGTGTTCGGTAATCTACTGACCTCGCCTGAGGATGAATCAATCGACTCGCTCAGTATCGAAGCGACCCGGCTCCAGTACCAAAGAGAGGTCGAGAAGGGATATGCTCAACGTATCGAGCAGATGTTGATTAGGGTCTTGGGCCCCGAGAAGGTAGTGGCGCGGGTCACTGCCGATATGGATTTTTCGCAGAGTGAAAGGCAGGAGGAGGCGTATGATCCATCTGGGCAGGTAATTCGCTCAGAGCGGATTGTGGAAGAGGGATCGGGGCAGTCGCAGCGTAGCGGCATACCAGGAGTAGTGTCAAATCTGCCGGCTGATCCGAAACTACTTGCTGCAGAGAAAGGAGACTCCACCAATGCTTCACATCGAGAGAGTCTGAAGAATTACGAAGTATCGAAATCAGTATCAAAGACAACATCGCCGCGTGGTAAGCTGCTACGGCTGTCCGTTGCGGTGTTGGTAGACTCCAAGTACGCGCAGGTAGCATCGGCCAATACCGCATCAACAGGGGAGGCTGCGCCTGCTGCTCAGCCTGTTTCTGCAAGCACTGAGGAAAATGGCATTGATCCGAGCATGATATCGCAGATTGAGTCAATCGTGCGGAATGCTGTTGGTTTTGATTCGGATCGTGGTGATACTATCAGTGTTGAGGCGATCCCTTTCAAGCAATCCGATATCGATCTCAGCTCGCAAATGGACTCCAAGGCGATGCAGGATCTCATATTCAATGTGATCTTTAAGGCCGCGCCGGTGCTGTTTGTGGTGCTCTTCTTCATCTTCATGGTGCGTCCACTTGTGAAGTTCCTGATTACGCCAACTGAGGCCGAGGTAGATCTAAGTCGCCTATTGCCGACCGGTATAGCTGAGCTTGAGCGTGAGTTGGAGACTGAGCGCTCCAAGGCCCAACTGCCGGCATTCGAATCGGTGGTCGATCTCGAGCAGCTTGAGGAGATGGTTGCTGAGAACTCACGTATCGTGAAGGAGCATCCGCAGCAGGCCGCACTCCTCATCCGGTATTGGTTGAATGACGGCCGTCTGTAACGAATTGTATTAGCCGGGAGCTTTAATCATGAGCGAGCAGCCCCTGATCACTCAGGAGACGTTCCAAGAGACCCCCTACTACGACCAGAGTTGGGAGATCGTTGGAGCGCCACCCTCTGAACAGCTATTTACCCCTATGGAGGTAGCAGTTGTCGGGCGTCAGGATGTCATGCTGGATCCGATGTTTCGCGATTACGGGGGTCGATTTCAGGCCGAGGCGCAGAAAAGATGGCATCTGCCTGCGGAATTAGCCGCGATGCAGCAGTCTGAGAGTGAGGCGCAAAAAGAGCAGGAGGTTGACACTCGCGTAAGTATTGAGGCCAGTGAGATAGAGCAGATGCGCGCACAGGCGCACGCGGAGGGGCTTGAGCTGGGACGTACTCAGGAGCAGGCCAGGCAGGACGAGCATTTGGCGATTATCAATGAGCGGCTTCAGGCAGTGGTGCAGGCTGCCCAATCCCAGATAGCCGAAAGTTTGCTCAGTATGGAGCGAGCAGCGGTATCGTTAGCCCTTTCGATATCTAAAAAAATAGTTGGTCACGCCGTAGAGGTTAATCCTGAGTATATCGTCCCAATCGTTCAGGAAGCCCTCAAGTCGGCCAAGGGTGCCACCGTGCAGCGAGTGCGTGTCAGCCCACAGGACTTTGAGTTCTTTCAGGTGGTGGGGATTGGAGCCGAACTAAAGGGCTCTGATAGCACATGGAGTTTTGAGCCTGATCCGGCGGTGCAGTCAGGGTGTGTGATTGATTCGTCAGCGGGTGAAATTGACTACCAGCTTGATAAAGCGTGGGAGCGAATCCAGGACTCGGTTGTAAAGGTGATCCGATGACAGAGTTTTTTGAACGTGCCGAGGCCGCTTCGCGCCTTACCAGTCTTTGCGAGATGCGGGGACGGGTAACCGATGTCACCGGGCTTGTAATTGAGGGTAGTGGCCCGATGTTGCCGGTTGGTTCGCAGGCGACTATTCACTCAGGACAGCTATCGATACCAGCGCAGGTGGTGGGGTTTCGCAGTGATAAAGTACTTCTCATGCCGTACTCTGATCTGCAGGGGATCTCTCCGGGAGCAATTATTACAGCCTCGGGGACAGAGACCGAGATCCTCGTATCCGATGCGATGCTTGGGAGGGTGTTGAACGGATTAGGTCAACCGATCGATGGGCATCCGCTACCGGTCGTTGGGGAAACGGCTCCGCTTTATCGTGAGCCACCAAGCCCAATTACACGTGCTCGTATTCATGAATGCTTTGATGTCGGAGTGCGGGCGATCAACTCCTTCCTGACCATTGGCGCTGGCCAGCGCGTGGGTATCATGGCCGGTTCCGGTGTGGGTAAATCAACCCTTCTGGGTATGATAGCAAAGCACTCCGTCAGTGACATCAACGTGATAGCGCTGGTGGGTGAGCGTGGAAGAGAGGTGCGTGAATTTATTGAGCGCGATCTGGGTCCAGAGGGACTAGCCCGCTCAATTGTTGTTGTCGCCACAGGAAATGAGTCCGCCCTGCTTCGCATAAGGGCTGCATTCCTCGCCACCGCAATTGCCGAGTACTATCGAGATAGAGGGAAGAAAGTGGTGCTGATGGTTGATTCCGTCACCCGCTTTGCTATGGCGCAGCGCGAGATCGGCCTTGCGATTGGGGAGCCGCCTAGCACTCGTGGTTATACCCCGTCAGTGTTTGCGATGTTGCCACGTCTCTTGGAGCGCGCTGGAACTGCGGAAGGAGAGGGCTCGATCACTGGCCTTTACACCGTCTTGGTGGAGGGTGACGATATGAATGAGCCCATTGCTGATGCAACGCGCGGTATCCTCGATGGACATATTGTGTTGAGCCGCAAGCTCGGTGGTAAGGGACATTACCCCGCCATTGAGATTCTTGAGTCGGTGAGCCGTGTAATGTCAGATATCGTGCCAGCAGAGCTCCTGGAGCTCACCTCCGAAGCGCGAGATATTTTGGCTACCTACAGAGAGGCAGAGGACTTAATTACAATCGGAGCCTACAAACCCGGACAGAACCCACGTGTAGACCGCGCCGTGCAACGAATTGATCAGCTCAATAAGTTCCTAAAGCAGCGCCCCCAAGAGAAAGTGGCTTTAATGGACTCATGGGTACTTTTAAAGAGCATTCTTACTGCGCCGCAGGCCAATACTGATGCAACTGCTGCAGGAGGTAGCGCATGAAGAAATTCCGCTACCGCTTAGAAAGGGTGCTACGCTTTCGTGAGATTGTTAAGGCCGAAAAGAAGCGGCTTCTGGGGCTAGCGCGTCAGGAATTGGCGGCAGCAGAGGCGCGATTGCTGGCCCTGGAGCAGGAGCTGCTGGTCGATCGCATCGGGACACGCACGATATTGACAGTCGATGAGCTGCAGTTATCTAGCGCCTATACGACCTGGTTAAGCCAGGAGATGGAGCGCCAAAAGCTCCATATCGAGGGATGTAAGGAACGAGTAGCCCAGGCCCTGGCTGCCTATGTTGAAGCCACCCAGGAGGCTGAGTCCCTAATCCGACATAAATCCAAGAAACGGACTGAGTATGAAGAGTACTTAGAGCGAGAACAGCAGAAATTCCTAGATGAGCTCACCACCCAACGTATCGGAAGGACTAAATTATCTGAATCCGAAGCCCGTAGAACCGAATCTCAACTCAAAGAGGAGACTGCGTTATGAGCAAGAAGAAAGGGATGAGTCGCGAGGATGCAGCGGAGCTGTACCAGGATCTCAAGAAGGTATTAGCACAGAGCCAGGGTGGTGCAGCGATGGCCAAACCTAAACCTTCAAGCTCCGGAGATGTTGCCAAGCAGATAGCTGCTGAGATTTCAAAAGCCATGTCCTCCGATAAGGCGTCCCCTAGTCGTCCGACTACCTCAAAAGCTTCTCGACCAGCCGCGCCTCGGCCGCAGGCAATGACCACAACCGAGATGCCCTCACTTAGCTTTGGCTCTGAAGATATCCCAACTGCCCGCAATCGTGGCGCAGCCGCAGCAGTAGGACTTGTGATGCTTTTTGGAGTCATGCGTGTAGCTCTATCTGGACTAGAGGCTATGGGGCTTGTTGGCATCGAGAATGCTCAGGCAACATTACAGCCGCAGGCGGTTGCCCCGGTCCGATTTGGCAAAGAGGAGGTCAAAGTCCTCACCTCGCTGGATTCAAGGCGTGCTGAGCTCACTGAGCGAAGCAAGGCCCTCGATGACCGCGAGAAACAGCTCAGCATCCGTGACCGCGAGTTTGCGGTGCGGGTCGCCCAGCTAAAGGAGCTCACCGACCAGCTGAAGAATGATCGCGAGAAGAGCGACAAGAAGCGTAGTGCGCAGATTGAGCAGCTTGCCAATGTCTATGGCTCCATGAGCCCACAAGAGGCGGCGCAGCTCATGGAGCAGCTCGATGTGCAGATAGCACTTTCACTGATCGAAAGAATGCCCGAGAAGAAAATTGGGCAGATATTAGCCCTTATGAGCAAAGAGCGCGCTCTCACCCTCACCAAGATGTTAAGTGGTAAGGCCCAGGGGTAGCCTGGCTGGAAGAGCCGCACTCTCTTGGTCGCTCAATAGGAATAGGTCGCTCAATAGAAATAGTTTTTGAAACAAATCTTAGATTACTCAGGACTACCCTGTGGCCTGACTGCTATAGTCACCACCTGTGGAAGATGTTTGCTGTGCTGCCTCGCGCTTTTTGCGCTCTTCTTCCTTCTTCAGGCGAGTATAGTCAAGATAGTGCAGATTGGCCTGGATATTGTCGGTGTTGCTATACACATATGCCAGGAAGAATTCGGTGATCGTGGCTTTGCGGTTTGCAAGCTCCTCAGCGAGACGCAGCACAAGAGCCAGACGATGTTTATTCTCACTCTCAAACGCCTCCCACCACTTGCGCGCACTGCCGGTGGTGTTGTCCCAATCCAGAGTTTTTCGGACCTCGTCAAGTTTGGCCCGTACCTGATCCTCGGTCCATCCACTGGTATTAGAGATTCCTGGAGGTAATCCACCAGGTGCTGCTCCGGCTGAGGACGCGGTGGTAGTTGATAACTGACGCTCCTCGTACTCGATCGGACTCTCTCGCAGCTTCAGGTGTTGACCATCCTTGTCGAACTCGTGTAGCCGCTCCGACATCTCCTTAAGCTTGAAGTATGGGACGAGGTGACCCTGGAACACCGGTGTCTGCGGCATGAAGAATGTGCAGATATTATCGGTGGGGCGAGCGATCTCATCAGGGGTAAGTACTGCGCGCTGCTGCACCTGCTCCTGAGTGCCGTCATTGCGGCTGGCGAAGAACTCGATAATCTTTCGGTTGCTGCCCTTGGATGCGGTCTGGAATCGGATAGTCATCTGGCCAGACTCCTTGGAGGCCCATTCGGCATCCTGGATATCCAGAGTCGGCATACAGATCTTGGAGCTAAAGCCCGCCAGCACCGAATCGGCGTCATCGCCGTAATTGGCTTTGACCTGTACGATTGACTGGATCGCGGCGACAATACTTACATTACGCGAGCGCAGAGTGTTAAGTTTAACATGAATATCCGGCAGTCTTCCCAGTGCGCTGGCGAACTCGTCGATTACAAATGAGACTGGTCTCGGCAGGGTCACACCTGGCATCGATTCGGCGCGCTTGGTAAGAAAGCGCAGAAGCTCTACCACGATGACGTTCGCCATCGGACGAAGCATTTCCAACTCAGACTCTCGAAGCTCAACAATAAACAGCGTTGGCTTAGAGATAAGGTCTTCGACATCGAGTTCGTTCTGAGCGGTGGTGGCACGAATTGCGCTGAGATCCCAGGCGCTAAGCCGCATGCCGAGCTCTGACATGATGGTGTCTGCATTCTGAGAGCCCGAGCGAGCAAGCTCAACGAAGGTGCGTGAAGTGCGTAACGCTTGCGGGTGCGCCTCAAGCCAGTCACATAGAGGCTTCATACCGCTTTGTACAAGCTCATGGATGCGAGGCATCGAGAGAATTTCATCTGGGTCATGCAGCAGACCCACCATGATAGCGTTTAGAATTGAGAGCGCATTGTTACGGAAGAATGGGCTGTCTGACTTGGCCGATGGATTGTCGGTGGCCATGATGATGGTGTTAGCAATTAGTTTACAGTCGGTATCATCCTCAATCTTGCTTAAGAGATTCCAGCTCAAGCTCCGCGCACGATCAAGCGGATTAAAGAGGATAATCCGCTTGTCTGGGTTGTACTTCCGGGTCATTGCCGCAAGCTTGCCCCACATCTCAGGCTTTGAGTCGATAACGATCGTTGACCGATCTGGGTCAAGGCAGTCGTTGTATAGCACGGGCAGAATCAACTTCGAGGTTTTACCGCTACCAGTCTTGGCGATTGCTAGAATGTGTTTATTGCGCTCCTCGCGAGGGATTACCAGTTTGCCTTGAGGAAAAGCAGTGCCCTCACTGCCGCGTAGGTCGGTGCAGTGCAGAATAGTATCGCCCTTTCCGTTGGGGCGCATCCACTTCGCAATCTGTTCGGTTGTGGCGAAATCCCCGGAGCCTAGCTCATTTGAGCGTGAGCGGGTGGGCCGGTGCCGTGCCTGGCCCAGAAGGGAGCGCAGTGAGAACTTCTCGAAGAGATCTCCGTTTTTCTTATATTCGCTGAGGGATACCTTCACTACGAGAGAGAGGTAAACTGCCAAGGTGACCCCAAGGAGCTCCTCAACAAAGTGTCGGTTAGCGGCGGGCCCAACTAGTATATGAAAGAGCGGCTCCAATATCGGCACCGGTTTCATTCCACCACCCGCACCGTCGATCGCGTTCAGATAGCTGGTGAGTTTCTCAATGACTCGTTCGCGCTGAGATACATGCATGACAGCGATGTATCCAAAGATGGCGCCAAATATTCCGGGCGCAAACCGATCGCGCCGCTGCATGAATTGAATAATTAAGAGCACAATCGAGGCAGCACCAAAGGTGGCAAGCCCTACCACCCACGGTAGGGAGAAGAATGCGCGCGCAAGCTCAAGGATAATCTTTTCAAGTATTTGCAGCATGGTCTAAGCAAAACCGCTTTAAAAATACCTCGTCTAACCCGGGGGCATAGTAACACACCACCCTCTTACTGAATCGGGGTAATGCTCTGATGTGCTTCTGACAATCGTTAGGGGCCAGGCCGGTTCTGCTAAATAGCGGAAAATATTCAATAAATAATACTAGTGTGGGCCTTGTTTCACCGCTTAGGAGGTCTTGCTTGCTCGAATGTAGCACTTTACGACGGCTGCTAACGGTTTACCTCGGGGGCTCAAAGGGGTGTGCCCCGTGGCTGCAAGGCTATCCCCCCGATCGGACCGCACAAGCGGGAGCGAAAGAGCCCCAGACTGAGTAAACCCCAGGCTATGGATGGGCAGTGGCGATTTGAATGGGGAGGGCTTAACAGCCTACCTCCGATTTGATTAGCGCTAGGGGATCGATACACTTTTGTAGCAACTTTTAAACGATTTTTCCGATTAGGAAACGAGAGCTAAGACCTTTTTGCCCGGGATTAAGAGGGCCCCGTTCGATTGGACCCCTCCTTGCTCGGCCCAGAAAACAACTCTTGTCCCTTTCTGTGCGAACCTTTGTGGGAGAGTCAAACCATGCTACGCCGCGCCACTATCTTCATCACCACCTTATTGCTACCGGTCGTCTCCTCGTTGGCACAAGACTTCACCCCATCTGACCCGTGCGGTGGCTTGGGGCAAGATGGGTATTTGGTCAAGTTTAAGCAGCAGCTACACACCCAGGCCGCTGTCGCCGCGCGCAGGCAGACCAATCTTCTGCGCTCTATGAAGGCGGAGCCTCAAATCTCTTATTCCGATGCGTTGGCGGGTCTTCATTTCGTTAGGGGTGATGACAGCGGCGGCGCCGAGCTTGAGAACACTCTCCGCAATAATCCTAAGATTGAATACGTAGTGCCAAACTGCCGAGTTAAGCCGTTTGATGCCGGCTATACTGTGGCCGGCTTTGTGCGCGGAAATGGTGAAAACACCACCGATGGCCGCTTAAGCCTAATGTATGGAGAGAAAGAGGGGCTTTCGATCACAAACCCTGATGCAACAAGGGAGCGTATTAGTATTGCTGCTCAGCAAGTCGGAAATACCATCATTGGGCACGAGCCACGGGAGCTTATGTTCACAAGGCTCGCTGGCGGACCTTTTCAACAGATTGCCGCTGCTACCTCAGTTAAGGCTATCGATATACAAAATGGCGGATCTGCAACTGTGTCGGGGATGACACTACTATTGAATGACAGTGGGAATGTCGAGCCGGCCGCTAACATGTTTGGTATGCAGCAGTTCCTCTCGATCTTTGGCCCGAAGACAGCTACCGGGGATTTAAGTGGCGATGGGATTGATGAGCTTGTGTTGGCGGGGCCAAGTGTAAGCGGCACTACCGTGAAGGTAAGCTTCTCTGAGAATCCATTTGCATGGGCTGATGCAACCTTTAAGGGCACAACTCAAAAGCTCTTTACCGTCCCAGCTAACGGCACCAAGCCAACATATATTGTTAGCCGCTCCGAACAATATATAGGCTCGCCGAAGGACTATGTTGAGGTGGTGCCGTACATCGGCAATCAACGGTTTGGGCCCCCAAGCACAGTCCTCCTTCTCGATTTCTACCAAAAGATCGATGTGGGCGACCTTAATGGTGATGGGAATCCAGATCTTGCCGTCATTAGCCAGCAAAATCTCCGAATTTACTTTAACGATGGAAATTGGAACTTAACCCTTGCAGATGGCTGGAGCTTTCCAAGCTCCTCCTTAACAGCGCCGGATGTCGCAGTAGCTGACCTCGACAATGATGGTCGCAGAGATATCCTCGTAGTTGATGACGGTGGGGTGATAGTATTTCGGAATGCTGGGAATGCCTTCCCGACCTATTCGGTGACGACTTTCAATAATGGATCCGGCTCTGACTTTGCGCTTGATGATATCGACCGTGATGGATATCTCGATATAGTATTCACCGATCCTAATCGCCTTGTGTATCCAGCCTACAACACCACAGCGGCTACTCGGCGGGCCAATCCAAGTGCTCCTAATGCATTTAAATTCGACCTTGATACTAACTACCAGTTCGTGCTTCCTGGAATGCCGTATGGCGCACGAGGGGTGGATCCTCTCGGGGTATGGGGGACTCAGGTAACCCTGCGAAGTAACGCTAATCCGTCCTTTGTGCGCCAGATCAAAACCGATCGAAACGGGCAGTTCACATTCAAAAACATCCCGGCTGGGCAGTACACCCTGACCCTACAGGATCCCGCGCTGTTGCTTCGTACCACATCGATGACGGTTAACGTTGCCGGTGATACGGCTGGCATTGCTGTCTTTGGTCGGGATGACTTCCTTCCGACGCAGATTCCGGCACCTCCTGTGTCGCCGGTATCACGTACTAACGATCCTGGGTTTGATCTGCTGTGGGGTTTCCACAATGGTGGTCAATCCGGCGGAAATCTAGATGTAGATATGAATATCCCGGAGGCCTGGCAGCTTACGAAAGGGAGTCCCTCGGTAGTGGTAGCTGTGCTCGATACGGGAGTGGATATAAACCACCCTGATCTAAAGCCCAATATCTCTTTTAACCCCGGGTCAACAACGCAGGCGGGCTACAACGCCGTAGCTAATAACAACACACTTATTCCAGGGCTGCATGGCACCCATGTGGCGGGAACAATCGCTGCTGTTGGAGATAATGGGGTCGGGGTTGTTGGAGTGGCGCCACAGGTAAAGGTGCTGCCCGTCCAGGTGCTTACTGATGGCGGTGGCTCGGATGCAACCGTGATTGCCGGACTGCAGTACGTGCGCTCCCGTAAACTTGGTGGGCTTGATATCAAGGTTGCAAACATGTCATTGGGCGGAGCATCGGCGTGTAGTGAGCCTATGCGGCTTGCAATCCAGGCGCTTCACGATACGGGGGTCACAGTTGTTGCTGCAGCAGGGAACAACAACAGTGATAACGATGCCATAGCATTCTCCCCGGCGAACTGTCCTATTAGTAGCTTAGTCTCTGTTGCGGCGGTCAATAGAACAGGAGCGCTGGCGGATTTTTCAAACTACGGCGCCACACAGGTTGATCTCGCTGCCCCCGGAGTTGAGATATGGAGCACTGTGCATGGGCATTGGCAAGAGCAGCCAAGCTCAGGGTTCGAAGCGATTGAGGGAACCTCTATGGCCGCTCCGGCGGTGGCTGGCGTGGCTGCGCTCATCGTTTCTCGGAACCCGAGCCTCACACCAAATCAGGTGAAGCAGGTCCTGCTTGAGACCGTAAAACCTCTGGGCGCGCTGAATGGCAAAATGGTTGCACCCGGCATAGTCGATGCCAACGCTGCACTACGTCATCCGCTGGTAACGGGTGTGCCGAAGCAGCTCCCGCAGCCAACGGCTCCAAAAGTGAGTGTCAAAAAAGGTGTTATGAAGATAACCATGGCAAGCCGCGAGGGGGCACTCTATGCGGTAAGACTAAGTTACCTGCCGTTAAAGGCTAAGAAAACAACCAAGCCTAAGGTCAAGATGGTGACAACTAGTTCATCAACCCTAACAGTGAAAAAAGTTGCTAAGGGTAGTTGGAGTATATCGTACCGCTACGTAAGTACAGTCCCCTCGACACTAAATTCAGTGGAGAGTCCCGTGAGGAAGGTGAAGGCCTAAGAGCGGCATTTTAGTAGCGCCCTCGGCAATTATTCACTGACATGCCTGATTTAGGAACAAAGGAAGGGCGCGTTTTTTCTCTTGGTATGCCGTTAGATTTTCGGATGGCTTGCAGTTATGAATTTAAAGGGCTCGCTCCATAGTATTGTTGAAGCGCTGTTTAACCCCTCGGTCCACCTGGCTAAGGTTGTTGAGGCAGAGCAGCTTGATCCTTTCCTCAAGCGTGAACTTCCAGCGGTCATCTTTGTAGCGTTGCTTGTAGGCTCATTCCAAGGGGGCTTTTCACTCGTTACATTCCTAGGACTTGCTCTGGCACTCCTAGTGGCACCGCTACTTTTAATCGGCGCCCTTGTAGTGATTAGGGTAGTAGTCTTAAAGAAGGAGGCCGGCTCAACTACCGCGTTACTTGCCCTCGGCGCTGTACTAGCACTCCACATCAGTGTTTCGTTTTTAATCGGCAATTTTTTCGGCGCACAACTGGCGATACTGTCTTTTTGGGTGCTCTCGGCGATTTTCTTTATTGCTTGGGCGCCTCTTAGTACTAATCCAGTGACTGCCCCTAAGTGGGTGACTATGACAGTTGCCGTGATTATTGGAACCTTGTGGGCGGGAGGGCTAAGTGACTCGCCGCCATCCGCGTCGCTTGGGCAGATAGGATCTTCCTATAGCGCTTCAACCTCGCCAGGAGACCCCCCACGGCCATTAGAGAGCTATTCCGAGAGTATTCAAGCATGCGTACAAGCCCCCGAGAATTGCGGAGGACTCTCTGGGCAAGAGATCTTGATAGCGACAGAGCTACAACGTCGTGAAGCTCAGAAGTTCGAGATGATGCGCGGCATAAGTAACGCCAACAACAAGCTAATCGACAATATCATAGACAATCTGCACGACATGAGTCGCAACCGCGACGATGATAACCGTCGCTAGCCCCCATAGGTATTCCTTTTGTAGACAGCGCTTCTAACATTCACCCTAACCGGATAAAAGTAAGCTTCACTAATCGTTGCTATCCTTGCTACCTCCTTTAACTGCCTAAAACACCTCAGCAAATTCCCTCTGCTTACCCTTGGCCATATCCCAGTTTCACGATCTCCAGGCCAGCAAGCCTATGGCGCTCCTCTCCTGAGTGCTAGTACTCCCCCGGGTGGCTGGCCCAATCCGAATAAGCTCGCGTAAGAAGAGCTGATCTGTACTCACACCCACGCGGGTGATATCTACAGTGGCAGATATTCCAAGCCATAAAAGCTATGCAAACCCACAGGTTAAATCCGTTAGAGATAGTGAACGCCAGCTGGCGTAATCGCGGGCTTCTTGCTGCTCTGATTAAACGTGACATTGCCGGCCGTTATCGCGGGTCTGCCCTGGGGCTAATCTGGACGTTTCTCAATCCCTGCATCCTCTTAATCGTTTACGCATTTGTATTTGGCACCATTTTTAAAAGTCAGTGGTCAGCAGCAACTGGCACGAAAGCAGATTTCGCGCTGATACTCTTTGCTGGCCTCATAGTTTTCAATATTTTCGCCGAGTTGATGACTCGCTCCCCGCACCTGGTGGTGGGTAATCCGAACTATGTAAAGAAGGTGATATTCCCAATTGAACTCCTCCCTGGGATGGCACTGGGTACAGCCCTCTTCCATGCCGGCGGGAGTTTCCTGATATGGCTTGTGGGGTACGGCATCCTATGTGGCTTGCCGTCGGCCACCATCCTACTCGCTCCAGTGGTGCTTCTTCCATTGCTGTTTTTTTGTCTTGGGCTCTCCTGGTTTCTTGCGGCACTCGGTGTGTATCTGCGTGATATTGGGCAGCTCATGAGCTTGGTGGTGACGGTGAGCATGTTCCTCTCCTCGATCTTCTATCCGGTGTCGGCGCTACCAGAGCAGTATCGTCCCTTAGTCATGCTCAGTCCGATTACTGTAGCGGTGGAGCAATTTCGTGAG
Organism: Bdellovibrionota bacterium; assembly: GCA_044371155.1. Taxonomy (GTDB): domain Bacteria; phylum Bdellovibrionota_C; class UBA2361; order UBA2361; family UBA2361; genus CAZTER01. The sequence goes on along the minus strand of JBILUF010000003.1, from coordinate 1,401 downwards.
GTTGTTTTTTTTGGGGCCCTTCCTGATTGGCGCTATTTTTTTGCTCAGCTTGTTCTGGGCAGTTTGGTGCTAGTGACTGGGTTTGCCTGGTTCCAGAAGACTCGGAAGGGGTTTGCCGATGTCATCTAAGGTTGTGATATCGGTCAGCGCTTTATCGAAGTGCTATCATATCTACGATAAACCCTCGGGACGCCTTCTGCAGATGCTCTATCGAGGTCGCAAGAAGTTTTACCGCGAATTTTGGGCGTTAAAGAATATCGCCCTGGATATTCGTGCTGGAGAGACCGTTGGAATAGTAGGTCGAAATGGTAGCGGTAAATCTACATTGCTACAGCTCATCTGTGGAACGCTGACACCCACCAGCGGCGAGGTGAGGACCTCTGGCAGGGTCGCGGCGCTGTTGGAGCTTGGCTCCGGGTTCAATCCGGAGTTTACCGGCCGGGAAAATGTCTATCTGTACTCATCAATCTTAGGGGTAAGCAGAGAGGAAACGACTGCCAGATTTAATGATATAGCTGCGTTCGCCGATATCGGAGATTTTATCGATCAGCCTATCAAGGTCTACTCCAGCGGCATGGTGGTGCGGCTGGCTTTTGCGGTGGCGATTAGCGTTGATCCAGAGATTCTGATCGTTGATGAGGCGCTCTCCGTGGGGGATGAGCTTTTCCAGCGCAAATGCTTCTCAAAGATAGAGCAGTTAAAGGCTCGGGGTACTACCATACTTTTTGTGTCACACTCGGCGGCCACTGTGATTGAGCTATGTGATCGGGCGGTATTAGTCGACTCTGGAGAGCTGATTCAGCAGGGGATGCCAAAAAAAATAGTCGGCCTGTACCAGCGCATCCTCTATGCGCCCGAACATCAACACCAGGAGATTCGGTCGCAGGCTAAGTTAGGTTATGGTTTTGGTGGGGCAATTGAATCTAAAGTGGCTGAAGAGCCGTTGGTTTCGCAGACGCCTAAGCAAGTTTCGGGTGATGCTGCGGCGGATGAATCATTTTTTGACCCCAATCTGCTACCTCAAAGCACGGTAAAGTATGAGTCCCACGGCGCGGTGATATCAAATCCAACGGTCTACACATTAGAGGGGCATCGCGCAAACTGCCTCGTGCCAGGAGGTCGCTATCGATATACCTACGAGGTAAATTTTTCTCGCGCAGCGTCCGGAGTATATTTTGGGATGCTCATTAAAACTACCTCTGGAATTAATTTAGGAGGTTGTAGTAGCGGGGCTTCGCCTGATGATCGTCTCCCCTTCGTTCCGGCTCAGAGTTCTCTGGTGGTGTCTTTTGAGTTTGTCTGCATCCTTAATCCTGGGGTGTATTACCTCAATGCGGGAGTTCTGGGAGAGGTGGATGGAGAGAGTCGCTTCTTGCATCGGATACTAGATGCGTTGGTTGT
>JBILUF010000170.1:0-5994 GCA_044371155.1 Bdellovibrionota bacterium | reverse complement strand
GCTAGTTATTCCGACCAAAGTTACGGAGGGGCCTGTGAACTTCCGCCCCTAATAGCGGCAAGGCCCTATCAAAAGGTGGCCTTACACCACGCGCCCTCAATCCTGTGCCAGCCTTATAACCTATCTCTCGACCCTTTTTGCTTAGCCTGGCCAAGGGAGTATATTTGGGCTCTTGATTGCACGGCGATATTCTCGCCGCCTGCGGGAGGTCTTGTATGTCCGAAGAAGAACGACTGCGTTTGATAGCCGAGATAGAAAAAAAGATCCATGAATTTGTAGACTCAAAAGAGATCTCTAACGAGCGAAAATCAGAGATTTTGCGCGAGCTTTTAGCGGTTGCACTAGAGGAGTAATGAGATGACAACAGCTGATGTAGCTAGCCAGCACCCTCAAAATACCTATGCGTTAGTCGCTTCTCAGCTTGATGCGCTTTTATCCGAAGCCACCACACCGGAGGCTACCAAAGTTAGGCAGCTTGCCGAGGCGCTAAAAGCGGAGTTATCGGGGCTCTCAGTGGAGCGCGGGTTGGTGATTGCAGATCGCCTTAACGCTGAGCTCGCTGCAGCCAAGCCTACTCACCAATCAAATGCAGTGCTTGCCGATGGGCTCTTCAGCGGTAATGGCGCTCCTAACCCAAGGCCCGAGTCTATTGATTCACATGCAACTTCAGAGCTTGGACCGAAGGGGAACAAGATGGAGGCCCATGTGGTTGATGTGGGCGACGAAAGGGGAATAAGGCTGCTATTAGACGGCACAGCTCTCGCCGCATGGGAGCTTCTGCGTTGTTTCGGTGGCACCCTAAGTGCGAGTGCAATCGGGCGTAGTATCCACGGTGAGAGCAGTGATGTAGAGAGAGCGTTAGTGCATCTGCAGGAAGAGGGCATTATAAGATGTTACCCAATTAGGGGTCGTCGGCGCCGCCCTGAGTACTCCTGCCTTAAAGCTGGGCTTGTCATTGAGTACCGCCCGAACGACCCAAGCGATCAGAAGGCGATGCTGAAAGCCTTGTCCCTGATTGGTAGCTTTGGCCAGAGTGTTGCACTTCGGGCGCAGTCGATTGCAGAGGAGGCGAGTGCGCCCAGCTCCAATCGAAAAAACTTTAGGTTCTCAACCCATCTAAGCCCCCATGATGCAAAAGAGCTTGCAAGCCGCGTTGATGAGCTTCATGCGCTGATGCTCCTTCTTGAGGCAAGGTCTGCCGGTGAGGAGTCTCTTGATACAGCCCTCTGCAACTATCAGGTCGATATTCGGATGAGTCCACTTGTGGAGATGCTGCCAGCCTCGCCTATGGTGACTATTCGCCCTCAAGGGGCAGCCACCAAGGCGGAGTTTTGCGGCGGCTCTGAGGAGCTAGCCATGCTTTCATCGCGGGAGCACGAGGTGGCCGTTGGGCTCTTAAATCGACGATCGCGGGGTGAGATCGCTGAGAGCCTTGGGATAACCATAAGTACGGTAGCAACACTTGCTAAGCGTCTTTATAAAAAGCTTGGCGTGCATAGTAGGGATGAGTTGGTGGCTCATATAAATGGGCAACAAAAACCAAGATAGGTTGTATAGCTCGAATATTTCACGAAGCTCGCTTTGCTGGTTGTGAAATATGGTCGAAAGCCGGCCCTCCTTACCGGTTGTCTCCGTTGCGACGTTTTGTCGGGGGCCCCAATGCTTCCCTGCAAAACGTAGTAGCAAAATCCGTCGCGAAAGCTCCGAATCTGTAAGTGCATCCGTGCACTTACTAACTGTTTGATCCTGCTGCGCAGCGGCCCTGGCGCCGATTTGTTGCGACGCCTCCGATAGGCTCAAAAACGACGTCCTAGAGGTCTTAGCTCTTTTCGAGCCGCCCATGCAGCGTGCTTGCAAGATTGGCCCATAACCTTTTGTAGCGGCTGAGATATCTCATACGGTATGAGCCGTCAGAGGAAGACGTCTAAGTGGCGTGTGGGTGTTGACTGCTGCCATCGGTGGGGTATTGGTGCCTGCAGGCGCTGCCTGGCATGGTCGATGTCGCACACTCGCTAGATCCTTTTTGAATTCTGCGGGTGTGTTGGATCGGTAGTTGGAGTCTTCGATAGCAATTTGATACGAGGTGAGATGGAGGATCTACATACACCAAGCCAGCTTGGCATTGTATCTCGCCGTAAAGCGCGAGAGGCTGCGCTCCAGGCCTTGTATCAGTTTGACACCTGCGGTGAGTGTTCGGAACGCGAGCTAGATATCTTCTTTGAGCATTTCTTCCCTGGTAGTGCAGCTCCTGCGCTACCGGAGAGTTTTGATAATTACCGCTACGCCCGTCGTCTGGTTGAGGGTGTACTAGTGCAGATAGTTTTTGTCGATAAACATATCGGAGCAGCATCGCTGAATTGGAGTATCGAGCGGATGGCGCGAGTTGACCGTAATATACTGCGGATTGCTGTGTATGAGATGCTGTGTGTCGATGCTGTCCCAGCGACAGTTGCTATCAATGAGGCAGTTGAGATCGCCAAACGGTTCTCGTCGGAAGAGGCGCCAATGTTTATAAATGGGGTATTAGATCAGGTAAGAAAGAGCGTTGTGGTCGGCGTAAGGCGACTAGCCTAACATGCAAGCTCTGCTCAGTTCTCCGAAGCAAAGACGTTAGTGCGGATGCCCCTATATGCCTTGAAGAATCGACTGCAATGATGACCAGACGGCTTCGGAGATCTTGAGGGTGCCGTCCTCGTTTGGATGGATGCCGTCGGAGAGGTTGAGCGTAGGGTCGCCAGCTACTCCCGTAAGTAAGGATGGGATCAGAGTGGCCGAAAAATCCTTGGCGACTCGAGTATACATCGCTGCGAATTCCGCCTCGAACTGAGAAGGCATAGCGCGGAGCGGGTTAACTCCGGCTACGACGAGGTGGGCATTTGGATGCTGCTTTTGCACGAGGGTGAGAATTGAGCGAAGGGCAGTTTCCGTGCGAGATATCGGCAGGTTTCGAAAGGCATCATTCGCCCCAAGAGCAACCATAAAGACGGCAACAGGTTGGCCTAGAGACCGTGGTAGCCGTTGCAGTGCCTCTTCCGCCGTATCGCCACTTTTGCCGGCGTTGACCACTGAGAAATGAAGCCCGGTTGCTGAAATTTTTTGCTGGATGAGGGCCGGGTAGGATTTATCCCTGCCAAGGGTGTAGCCGTCGGTAAGGCTATCGCCAAGAAAGAGAATGACGGGTCTTTCGCGCTGAGCTGGGCCAGTGTCAACCCCCTCCTGAGTACATCCGCTAATCCCTATGATGACACTCAGCGGCGACATCGCAGGCCCTAAGATTGTCCCTAGAAGCCAAGACTTTATCTCTCGGAAAGTGTCAGATGAATTCACTGGCTGACTGAGGCTGATAGTCCTACGCCCGGCCAGAAGGCGACAGCGGATTCGAGCTAGCCGGTAGGGACGCTTCGTTAACGACTGAATCGCACACATCCGCTTTCCGCCGCCATATTCAATCATCGTTGCATTTTCCTGAATCGGTGTACTATCGAGCTCGAATCAGTCCGGCCTCTACTATTGAGAGGTCAAATCGCGGGGCTTGGCCGATCTGTTGAATGCGCAGGCACTCAATCGTGGCCGGGTGGGTGAAAGGAATCCGCACATCCTCACGTTTTCCAAAGTACGGCAGTCCGGACGGGGTGCGCTTGGGTGGTCCTTGCCAGTCGGTGAAGCGCGCTAGCACTGGAGCGTCCTTGCCAGCTAGCTCGGGTGAGTCGCTACAGTTGATATCGCCGCGTACCTCCACGCCACGCGGGAAGTCGGTAAAATAACTGCCAGGATCAAGCTCGATCCCTAAAAGAGCTTGCGGAGTTTTAAACCAGAAGACCAAAACCTCAGAGCCGTCCTGGTATGCTCGCTCTGTTGAGTAACGGGTAGATGGATCCCCATCCATCAGTAGGGGGAGGGCTTGGGGCGCAATTGATGCGAAGCTATTCTTGAGGAATGGTGCTATGGGCTCTGATTGCGCTGCTGAAAAGGAGTACTCCGTCGCCAAGGTACGACGACCAAAGAAACGGGTAACGTAGTGAGACGGGGAGAGAAGAGCTGCCTCCCAGTCAGAGGGCTCGCGAGTTGGCACCTGCGAAGCGTTTACACTGTTGGGGGCCGCTGGCTTTGCCGCTGTGGCATCACTGCTCGCGCTGGTCTGAACGGGACGGCCCTCTGCTGGCACGGTGCTATTGGGGCTACGCAGCAGCGGTAATGACAGAATAAAAGTTGTTGCGATGAGCATGGTGACTAGTCGATGACCTAACCGTGCCGTGATAGCAAGGGCCAGCGGTAGTGCGGCAATACAGTAAAAAACTAACGAGACAGGGGTTAGGAATAGCCCCGGAAGCATGCGGCTCAGAGCTGCGATGGGGCTTATCTGCCATAACTCCTGTAGCGGCACCGAGTCCCAAAGTCCAAACATAGCCAGTGCCATTGCGGCGCTGGCGCTACGTCGTGCTACAACGCTGGCTCGACCCATCCACAAAGTAGCAGCGCTAATGCAGAGAAGCCCTACAAAGGGCCATAAGAGCGTTGCCTGCAGTATAGGGCGGTTGACCAGCGGAAGCGGGTAGTCAAACCCAAAGAGCGGATGGATAAAGCCACTCCACCATGCCTCAGGGAGGAGTCGGGCATTTGGTGGGTAGTCTGGGAAGGGGGCCTGCTTGACCTGAGCTAAAAAGAGGATGGTTGCACCAAGTAAAACCCCACCAGTCCACCAAGCGAGTGCTGCGCGTCGTGCGCTTGTTACCTGACGCACCTCGGGCAGATATGCCAACCCAGCAGCGCACAGCATAGCAAGCGGTGCTAAGTGTGCTGCGGCTGCCACGGTGCGTAGCGCAAAAAACACGATAAATACCGCAGCGGGAAAGTCTCCGCCGCGCCGACCGAGCAGGATGCTGAATGCCAGCCATGGTATCCAGGCTATTGCTCCCCAAATGATGGTGCTCCCAGCCACGCTAGAGGCTATCCAAAGAGTCGTGAGTGTCGCCCCGGCTATCCCGTGGGTGGCACGTCTGGAGGATGCTGAGGTAAGAAATACCGCTAAGCCCGCCCAAAAAATAAGCAGTAGGGTGAGGTGATACGAGTTGGACCAATTGACTGGGAAGATCAGATGGCCAAATAGCTCGGCAATCGGATCCGCTCGCCAGGAGAGAAACGCGTTGGTTCTAAAATCAATCAGGGTGCGCCACTCACTTTGCTGGATCGGCTGATAGAATGACCACCAGGAGTCCGTGGCGAGCAGGGCTTGGGGGTTTATGAGAAGCCACCCTAAGAAACAAAAAGAGAGTATAAAGAGCATGCGCTGCAAGGGGCCCATTATCAGTGTACCCCTTTAAGGCGGGTGATAAGACCCTCGGATTCGACTGTGATGACTGTTCCTACCGGGCAGTTTGAGAGCGCCAGGAGATTTACCTCTCCTTCAAAAGGGGCTGAAGAGACCTTGCATCCGGGGGCCTTCAGGAATGGGAGGTAGTTAAACTTGACAGTTGCCTCTGGAGTGTCGAGCTGCAGTGACACGGAGTGAGTCGATTGATTCAGCACCGTGCCCTGCCCATGTAGGAAATAGCTCGGCGTATAGTTTTGGCGGGTGAAGAGGATGAATTTACCTCCCTCCCACACTGGAGCAAACTGTTTTGGGCGGGCCAGAAAGTATTCGCGCCATTTTTGCTCGTGTGCCAGGACGGCTGTAACATTGTAGAGGTCAAGATACCGCTGGATGCCGACATCTCCTTGCGCTTCGTACTCTTGCGGAAAGATCCCCTTGTACTGCCATAGGTTATGCACATGACTTGAAGCCATCAGCGGCTTTTTGGTCATAAGGGCCAGTGGTGCTGCATGGCCACCGCTCACATCGTGAAGGAGGAATCCAGCAAACAGCACCCTACCCTCCCCGCCGTGCGTATTGATTGCGTCCACCATCGAACGTACCACGCCATCGGCGAGATAGTATCGAACGAGTGTACGCTGCTCAAAAAAACTCGTCACCGCAAATGGCCCAAGCAAAAGAAA
>JBILUF010000169.1:0-6028 GCA_044371155.1 Bdellovibrionota bacterium | reverse complement strand
AGCAGTATCGCGTTACCATCTTTTACACAGCCCCCACCGCAATTCGTATGTTGATGCGCCTTGGCGATGCTCTGCCGAATAGTTTTGACCTATCCTCGCTGCGTCTTCTTGGAAGTGTTGGCGAACCGATCAATCCCGAGGCCTGGATGTGGTATCACCGAGTAATTGGAAAGGAACGCTGCCCAGTAATCGACACCTGGTGGCAGACCGAGACTGGCGGTGTCATGATTAGTACCCTCCCTGGCGCGCTCGCGGCTAAACCGGGTTCGGCGGGACGTCCGTTTTTCGGTGTTGCGCCAAAGGTGCTGCGTGAGGATGGCAGCGAGGCAGGGGTCAACGAGGGGGGGAGTCTTGTGCTCACTCGCCCATGGCCAGGAATGTTGCGCGGAGTGTTTGGCGATCCCCGAAATGAGATTATTGCCCGCACCTACTTCTCGAAGTACCCAGGGTTGTATTTCGCCGGAGATGGTGCTCGCGTTGATGCGGAGGGATATTTTTGGCTGCTCGGCAGGATCGACGATGTGCTGAACGTCTCAGCCCACCGGCTCTCCACTGCAGAGATTGAGAGCGCACTTGTGGCTCATCCAAAGGTGGCTGAAGCGGCAGTTGTTGGATTTCCTCATGACACAAAAGGTCAGGGCATACACTGCTTTGTGGTGCTTAAATCAGGGCATGCAAGCTCCAGTATTTTCGCGGCAGAGTTGAAACAGCATGTGCGGAGCCAGATCGGGCCGATCGCCACTCCGGATAGAATTCAGTTTGGTGAGGGGCTGCCAAAGACACGCAGTGGTAAGATTATGCGGCGCATACTCCGAAAGATTGCCGAGGGGTGTCCAGATGAGGTGGGGGATGTATCAACACTGGCTGATCCTTCGGTAGTGTCGATGTTAATTGAGGGGCAGCCACAGTAGATAACCGCATGCCACTGTTGCGACGGTTGGCAGCTATTCCTCTCGGGCTGATATGCCGCGGTGCAGCAAGATGCCAAGCAGGCATACGCCAGCTGCTGCCAGCATACAGCGGCCCCCCAGCACCACTAGGGTATAAAAGTCGACCCGCGCCTTTAGTCCGTCAATAAGACGGCTCTGCCTTTCAATGTTGAGCGAGGTAGGCAGCGGATTTTGAGTAGATGAATCTGTTGGTCGCTCAGGCATGTTGGCTGTGGCGTTGCTTAGCTCAGAGGCTGCCTCAGAGAGGGCTGTCTCGTAATGGGTAAGACGCACATGTCCAAAGACCAGGTTTCCAAGCCCCACAACAGTGAGGAGTATTGCTCCTGAGAAGAGGGTGCGGACGGTACGGTCACGTTTCATGGCCTTTCCTCTTTTCCTGCATTAAAGCCGCAACTTACAGGGCCTAGTGTTCACCTCAGTTGTGGCCAAGGGCATCGGTATCCTACCCAAGGATTGAGAGCTGCGCGAGGTGGAATCCATAACCTTTGAGGGCCCGGGGCGTCCCTATATGTTTTATTAAGCGGGAGCAATTCCCTTGATCGTCTATGAGGTAAGGTGTTAGAAGCAACCAGACCTTTAATGCGAAACAGCGAGTTCGCGAAGGTGGTGAAATACAGCAAGATACCGTGTTGGTGCATCAAGACCTGGTGCTCGATGCCAAAGCTGGTTAATCGGCCAAACTGATCTGGCCAAACTGATCTGGCCAAGCTGATCTGGCCAAGCTGATTCGGTATCGTCACTGAGCCCCTCCTCCTTCTGATCTCTCCTCGCATAATTCAAGGTAATTGTTCTCCTGAGTGCTTTGTCCCGGGTGCTTTGTCCCGGTTTCCGGCTTGCTAATTTCCGCGCAGACGCCCGGCTTTAGCAGGACCTTTTTTAAAAGCGACTTGCATTAGTCGCTCTAGTCTTGAGGCTGATATGAACGACCAGCAAAAACCTATTCCTCCTCACTGGAAAACCTTGATGGACAGTGAGGCAGTATCGCGCAGTGTCTCTAGGATGAGTTATGAGATCGTCGAGCATAACCCAGATGTAGGACGGCTTGCGATCGTTGGAATCCGCACCTGTGGCGAGTACCTTGGCAAACGGCTCTGTGATCGCATCTCCGAGATGGAAGGCGTGAAGGTGCCATTCGGCGTAATCGATATCACCCTTTACCGCGATGATCTTAACCAAGCAGCTAGCCAGCCGACCTTGCGAGGAACGGATCTTCCGTTTGCTGTGTCCGGAGCTCGAGTTATTTTGGTCGACGATGTGTTTTACACCGGTCGCACCGTACGAGCAGCGCTTGATGCAATTATCGATTTTGGGCGCCCATCCTGTGTCGAGCTCGCAGCCCTTGTGGATCGTGGGCACCGTGAGTTCCCGATACGACCAGACTATGTAGGCAAGAACATCCCGACGGCCAAGCAGGAGATGGTGAAGGTGAGGCTCTCTGAGCAGGGCTTTAGCGATGGGGTGTATCTGGTGGGACCAAAAGAGGGGGCACGCTAACGGAGCATGACGATGACTGACACCGACTGCATCCTAGCTAGTAGGCATCTCCTAGGAATCGAGGGGTTAACCCGCGAAGAGTTGCTGCTTTTTCTGGACAACGCAGATAACTTCTCGGAGGTGATGACTCGAGAGATTAAGAAGGTGCCAGCCTTGCGGGGCAAGACCGTAATAAACTTGTTTCTAGAGCCTAGCACCCGCACTCGATCGAGTTTTGAGATAGCTGCCAAGATACTCTCGGCCGACACGATAAATATCAGCGGCTCTGAGAGCTCTACCTCAAAGGGTGAGACGCTGCTTGATACTGCCCACACCCTAGAGGCAATGAATCCCGATCTCTTAATAATCCGGCATAAAGAGAGTGGCGCTCCGCATCTTTTAGCGAAGCACCTCAAGCGCACTGTGGTTGTTAACGCGGGCGATGGCACTCATGAGCACCCGACGCAGGCACTCCTAGACTGTATGACTATCCGGCAGCATCTACGTATTAAGGGGCGTGGACTATCGGGAATCAAGGTTGCGATTGTCGGCGATGTTCGACACAGCCGCGTGGCCAGGAGCAACCTCTATGCGCATCTGCTACTTGGGAACGAGGTGACCTTGGTGGGACCTGAGACACTTGTGCCGCAGGATTTCCTCGGGCCAAAAGCATTTGGTGGGAAGGGCAAAATCTCAATCGCTCGCAATCTTCAAGATGGAGTGAAAGGAGCTGACGTTGTGATCTGTCTTCGCATGCAGCTTGAGCGGCAGGCCGGCAACTATGTTCCTAATCTTGAGGAGTACTCCCGTGAGTTCGGTGTGTCAGAGCGGGTGCTCAAGGCCCATGCCCCGGATAGTGTCGTGTTGCATCCAGGGCCGGCCAACCGCGGGATTGAGGTGTCGAGTGAGGTGCTCGACGGTCCGCGATCATTGTTTAGAATGCAGGTGCATAACGGCGTAGCCACTCGTATGGCTGTGCTCTTTTTACTTGCGACCCATAAAGATTCCACACACAAGGAGCTTGCGGCGGCATGATTCTGGTAACTGGAGCAACTGTTATTGATCCCTCACAGCAGCTCGATGAGGAGCGTGACCTGTTAATTGAGGATGGAAAGATAAAAGATATCGGGCGACCAGGCAGTTTTGCCTCGGCGTCTGTTGCAGAGACCATTAAAGCACCCGGGTGTTGGGTAACCCCCGGACTGATTGACCTGCATGTTCATCTGCGTGAGCCGGGTTTTGAGTGGAAAGAGACCATTAAAACCGGAGGCGATGCCGCAGCTTTAGGAGGGTACACCTCGATCTGCTGCATGCCTAATACTCGCCCGGTTAATGACTGCGCTGAGATCACCAGGTTTATCCTCGATAAGGCCCGTGAGGCCCGTGCGCGGGTGCTACCGATAGGGTCAGTCACCAGGGCACTCAAAGGCGAGGAGATGTCCCCGCTTTCAGAGCTCCGTAAAGCTGGCTGTATAGCGTTCTCGGATGATGGCGAGCCGGTGTGGAGCGCTATGATGATGCGCCGAGCTCTGGAGTGGGCGTTGATGCTGGATTGCCCAATCAGCTGTCATGAGGAGGACAAATCTCTCTCTGATGGCGGGTGCATGAATGAATCGGCACTGTCAGTGAAGCTTGGCCTTAAAGGAATGAGCCGAATCGCCGAGGATGTGATGGTGTCTCGCGATATTGAGCTTGGTAGGTTTACTGGCGGAAAGGTGCACATCTGCCATGTCTCCACTGCTCGTAGCGTTGAGCTTATTCGGCGAGCCAAAAACGATGGGATTCGGATCACCGCCGAGGTAACCCCGCACCATATTACCCTCACCGAGGATGCTGTTGCTGAGTATGACACCTACGCCAAGATGAGCCCGCCGCTGCGAGAGGATGCAGACCTGCAAGCGCTGCTTGAGGGGCTCAAAGATGGCACCATCGATGCTATCGCCTCTGATCACGCCCCGCACGAGGAGGACAGTAAACGGGTGGAGTTTTCGCGGGCAACATTTGGAATCCTGGGGCTCCAGACAGCCTTGCCGCTACTTCTGGAGCGTGTCGCTGGTGGAGTGTTAAGTCGTAGCCGCGCGGTTGAGACTATGAGTTCGGGGCCGGCGCGAGCCTTTGGCCTTGAGGGTGGCACCCTTCGAAAGGGTGCTCCAGCTGACCTGATTGTGGTTGATCCCAAGCGGGAATGGAGCTTCGAGCCAGAGGCCGTGGTGTCGCTGAGCCGCAACTCACCGTTTTACGGACGCACGATGCGTGGAAGAGCCGAGACCGTAATGGTTGGAGGTCGGGTTGTGGTGCGCCGAGCAGAGTTGGTGTAGTTCGATCCTGCAGGGCTGATTGGAGTGTAAAGGCGGAAGCGAGATAAGACTTGAACGGACGTGACTGAGCGATAAGGGGAACGGATGAACGCAAAACGAAGAGGAGCCGAGCAGAAGGCACCGGCGATCTTGGCGCTGGCTGACGGAACGGTGTTTCGCGGAGTAGGGTTTGGTTCGGTACGAACAAAAGATAACCCAACTGTCGGCGAGGTGGTGTTTAACACCTCGATGTATGGGTATCAGGAGATACTGACTGACCCAAGCTATGCCGGGCAGATCATGTCATTTACCTATCCGCACATCGGCAACGTCGGATGCAACGGCGATGATGTCGAGAGTGCGCAAGTCTACACCGAAGGGTTGGTGGTGCGTGATATCAGTCGTACAGTATCCAACTTCCGCGCCGAGCTCTCGCTGAGTGAGTATCTGCGGCAGGCTGATAAAATGGGTATCTCCGGGGTGGACACCCGCCAGATTGTCTCCCACCTGCGCGATCATGGCTCGCAGATGGGGGCCATGGCGTTTGGCGATGATTCGATTATCCCCACCTTGGTTGACCATGCCCGTGCCGCTGGATCGATGGAAGGTAAGGACTATGTGAAGGCAGTCTCTTGTACGCAGCCCTATGTATGGGACAAGACCACCTGGAGTCTGGAGAAGGGGGGGGATCAGGTGCTCTCACAGGAGCGACTCTCCAGCAGGCCGCATGTGATAGCGCTGGATTGCGGGGTAAAGCACAACATCCTCCGTATACTTGTCGACACCGGATTTCGGGTGACAGTGGTGCCGGCTACATCCACCGCAGCTCAGATTTTGGCGTTGGCTCCCGATGCGCTGTTCCTATCGAATGGCCCCGGGGATCCAGCAACCCTTGGGTACATCGTGTCGACGGTGCGCGAGCTACTCGGGCGATTCCCCATCTTTGGAATCTGCCTCGGCCACCAGATTCTTGGACAGGTAGTAGGTGGCAAGACCTACAAACTAAAGTTTGGCCATCGTGGTGGCAACCATCCGGTGAAGGATTTTGCCACCGGCAAGGTCGAGATTACGGTTCAGAACCACGGCTTTGCTGTGGATGAAAAGAGCCTGCCAAATCAGGCGCGGGTGAGTCACCTAAACCTCAACGACAATACAGTTGAGGGACTTGTGTTGCCTGAGGTGCGGGCGTTCTGTGTTCAGTATCACCCAGAGGCGTCTCCAGGGCCTCACGACTCGAAGTATCTGTTTAGACGATTCTATGAAAGTGTAGTGGGGTAGTAGCAATGCCAAAACGAACAGATATTAAAT
>JBILUF010000310.1:0-3535 GCA_044371155.1 Bdellovibrionota bacterium | reverse complement strand
GCGCAGGACCTACATGCGCTAGCCTTTCGAGCCTGGCTGCAACAGCGCCCTGGGGAGCGGCCGCGCAGCGAGCGGCGCGAATCCTCCTCGCGTGCCCTTACTACCCGCACCCAACGCTCGCTACAGAAACATTCAGGACTTGAAGCCACGCTCTCAAATGCGACCATCGCAAAGAAATTTGCCGTACTTCACCGCATCTACCGAATGCTGTTAGGAGCTAACCTTGGGGTAGGACACAATCCATTCGATCCCGACCGCGCGCCAGCACCGCCACGCCACTCAGGAAAAAAGCGACCCACTGAAATGGTGGACTTTAAGCTGGTAAAAAAAATCCTTGCTCTACCTGATACTCGCACTCTCAAAGGGTTGCGTGACTTAGCAGTGCTGAGTGCTCTCTTCGGCGGCGCACTTCGTCGTGGCGAGGCCGCGGCACTGCGGCTTGGAGACGTTCGAAAGACCCGCCACGGTACCGTGTATCTATATCTGCGATCGACTAAAGCGAGGCGAGATGCCGAGCAGGCACTACCACGCTGGGCTGCTGAGCCGATTGTAAAGCTTGCCGCTGCGATGGCACGAGCAGGTGCCAAAGACAGCGATTTCCTCTTTACTAGCTTCACTGGCCAGGCTGGAAAAACACCGGCGAAAGGCGGGGTATCGAGCAGTGGCATTTATGACCTTTTCAAGCGCTACTGCGCGCAGGCTGGCGCTGGAAAGACAGTATCCCCCCACTCAGCGCGTGCCACCGCTATCACCCGCCTGCTAGCCGAGGGCATTCCCCATCGTGAGGTGCAGGAGTTTTCTAGACACAAAAGTGTCCAGATGGTGGAGCTCTACGACAAGCGCCGAATCGGTGTGGATGAAAATGCAGCCAAGGATCTGGAGTACTAGACCCCTCTAATGGGGTCCCTTCTTGCTTGCGCCTGCTGCACCCTACTCTACTTTTTGAGCCTTTAGCACCAGTTCGGAGCCAAGGATGTAGCGGTACTTAAGGGCACGAAACCCCGCGGCAGCGATCTGATCTACAAACATGCTACGGGAGAGCTGCTGCACCTTTTGGGGCCCCTTCTTTACATTCGGAAGGAGCCGATACAGCGCCCCTAAAATACGCCATTGGATACGCCGGGTGTCTGTAATTGAAAACACCGCTACTCCGCCTGGCTTAAGCACCCGATTCACCTCACGCAACGCAGCGCCAAGATCCGAGACATACTCAAGTGACTGTGAGAGCACCACCGCCTCAAGCGTCGCACTTTTAAGCGGCAGTTTCATGATATCCGCCTGCACCCGCCTGGAATTGGTCGAAGCTAAGAAACGAAGCTTATCCTGACGCAAATCGAGCGCGACTAGCTCATGGCCGCTTGAGGTGAATCGACTACTGCCACAGCCAAGGTCTGCCGCAAGAGCCGTCTTATTCCCAAGAAAAAGTCGAATGAGCCGTTCACGCTGCCGGTTCCAATACCGCTGCAACGAGTGCCTGCTATCATAGGAGCGGTGCTCATAATCAGCGGCCTCAACCGAGTTTCTAAGCAGCCACAGCCGGGCCAAGGTAGGAATATAGGAGACCGCAAATTTTATAAAAGAAACATGCGACTCGCCATGCACCCGCTCCTCATAGCGAAGCGGCACCTCTTTTACCCGCCAGCCATCTACGTAGGCGCGAATTAGTATCTCTTGCAGTACATTGAAATTCTCGGGACGATACAGCTCGGGACGCAGCACGGCGCGCCGATAGAGCCTGTATCCACTCGATGAATCTTTAATCGGCACCGAAAGCACCGTTGAGAATACGGTATTAAGTACCACCGAGAGCAGGTGACGAATGCGCGGCGCGGCAGAGCTTCCGCCCTCAACAAATCGTGAACCGATTACCACATCAGCCCGTTCGCGCTCCTCCCAAAGGGTGTCCATCAGTTCAGGTGGATGGGAGAGATCGCTGTCCATCGTGAAGACAAACTGCCCCCGCGCGGCTTGTAACCCATCGCGAAGGGCGCCGCCGTATCCAATACGCCTCTGCAGTAGGCAACGCGCCCCAGCCGCCTCGGCCTCTTTCCAGGTATTATCCGAGGAGCCCCCATCAACGATGATGACCTCATGGTTTGATGCCAGCTCCGAGAGCACCTTCCTAGCTCTGATTACAAGGGGGCCGATGTTGCCACCCTCATTGAGAGCTGGCACCACAAGCGAGATCAGCGGCGCCTCGCTGGCACTCGGCACGCTCTCCTTTGGCCCAAGATCTGGGTTATTGCTTGGTGCTGGCAGTGCTCCCACGGTAAAGAATCCGTCCTAACTCTAGGTCTTTGAAAAATGCGGCTTTAAACAGCGATGCATGAAACCGCCCCGCCGACTCGCCCCTAAACGCCCCTAAATGGGTATCACAGATACCCCCACTTGGCCAATTGGCTGGACTCTGACCAGGACTTAGCTCCCCTGAAACCCCAATCATTACCCCTGCTCAACTCGCCCCCTTCCCGCTACAATCGCAGCATGGTTTCAAGGGGGAAAGAACTGGCCACACTACCGGGTCAAGAGACAGGCCGAGGAGAGGAGCTGTGGCTTCGGATTACGGCATTTCTCTCTGCGCGTAGCCCCAACACTCAGGATACCTACCGGGGTGTTATCTCTGAATGGTGCCAGTTTCTAAAAGGTGCGGTGGGTACTGCCGCCGGGGCTCAGGCGATACTGGGCGCCACCGATCTCGATGCCACCCGGTATCGTGAATGGCTCTTCTCTCGTCCCGGCGAGCGTCCACGCTACGCTGCGGCTGCTGCTTCCAGCTCGCGTAATACCAAGAAAGCAGACGGTCTCCATACGACTCTTACCAACTCAACGGTCTCAAAAAAGCTTGCCATCTTGCGACGGCTATACCGAATGCTTGTGGCCTCAGGTGCAGTAGCGAACGGAAATCCCTTCGATTCAGACCGGCTTCCACCCCCGGCACGCGAATCCGGCATGAAACGTCCCACAGAGATGATCCCGTTTGAATTGGTTACCTCCATACTCTCTGCCCCGAATACCGGCACCGCAAAGGGGCTCCGCGACAAGGCGCTTCTAGCCGTTCTTTTTGGCGGCGCCCTGCGCCGCAGCGAAGCGGCCAATCTTAGGCTCGGGGATGTCCGCACCAGCAGAGCGGGCACAACCTACCTTTACCTCCGCGCCACCAAGGCAAAACAGGATGCGGAGCAAGCGCTGCCACGCTGGGCAGCGGAGCCGGTCTTGGCCCTGGTAAAGGATCGCCTTTCACGCGGCGCAGGCAGCGGCGATTTTCTGTTTGTTGGCTTCACCGGCAAAGCTGGAAAAACCGCTACCACCACACCGGTCTCCGCAAGTGGGATCTATCGCACCTTCAAACAGCATTGCGAGAGCGCTGGAGCTGGCCCGTATGTAACACCTCACTCAGCCCGCGCCACCGCGATTACCCGACTCCTTGAGTCCGGCATAGCACATCGCGAGGTACAGCAGTTCTCCCGGCATGCAAGCATCCAGATGGTAGAGCTTTATGATAAGAGACGGGTGGGAGTAGAGAAAAATCCAGGGA
>JBILUF010000168.1:0-6068 GCA_044371155.1 Bdellovibrionota bacterium | reverse complement strand
CCAGCTGCACCCCGATCGCCAATCCTGAGTCCCTGAATGATGGCTGGGGTCGTCCGTTTCAATATAGCTCAGGGGGTGATGGACGAAGCTATACCATTAAGAGCCTGGGTGCAGATGGCAAGGACGGTGGGTCTGGGGTTGATGCCGACCTCACCAAAACAGGTCCATAATGCATCTGTTAGCTGGGGGAAGGCGTCTCGACCATACGAGAGGCTTTACCCTTCTTGAGCTTATTATCGTTATTGTCATCTTCGCGGTGGTTGCCACCCTGATTGGCGTGCGCACAGGATCCTTTAGCTTCTTTAGCCAAGAGGGCACCCTTCGCAGAATCTCCGAGACGATTTCATTCCTTCACTATCAGGCTCTGGCTGATCAGCGGATGTATCAGCTAGAGCTCGACCTCGGGAAAAACAGTTTTCGAGTGGGGCAACTCACCGACATAGGCCCGGCCAACCTACAGGTGGCTCAGAGTCTGCAGGATGCTGGCATTTTGAGCCTAGAGCTTGCGCTCATGCTCAACCCCTCAATCGACTCAGATCAGATATTCTCACCACCAGAGAACTTCCCCTCCCTTGCTGAGCCCATAGCGCTGCCTTCTGGGATGGAGTTTGTCGATGTTCGGACGATGCGGGGTGTTATCACCCCTCCCAACACCGCGATGGGCGAGATCTCTGATACGGACCCAAACAGACCTGGGATCGCCTATATCCGCTTCTCTCCCCGTGGATTCTCTGAGTTTGCAGTCATCCATCTACGGATGGCTGATTCAAAGGAGGTGAGCTTATTGGTAAACCCATTTACAGGAGAGACCAGTATCATTCGTGGATATAAAGATTTTGAGTGGACCTACGGGCGCAAGAAGGGCCCCACAGACGATGCGCCGTCACGAGGGGCTAGGTGAGATGAGAAGAGAAACGCCGGCATATGCGGGCAGGAATGCCGGATTTACCTTGATTGAGGTTACTCTGGCACTCTTGGTGCTTGGAGGGTCCCTCGTAGTGCTGCTTGGACTGCAATCCTCGATCGTTGACCGGACCTTGAGAGACAGCAAACGCCAGCGAGCCATGCTACTCTCCCGACAGATTCTCGCCATCCTGGAGACAGCCAAGGAGCCTCCGGCGCTCCAGAAGACTAATGGTTCATTCCATGACGTTCTCACTTCGCTCACGGATTCATCCAAGGATGCCGCGGCTCCCAACCCTGAAGATGCTGAGTTTGAAGCCCACTTTGAGGTCCAGGATGTAGGGCTACCAGAGATTGACCCGAACGCCATGCGCAAGGTGACCCTTAAGATATCATGGGGGCCAGATTCCATAGACCAGATTACAGCCGTTTATTTTACCCCGGGGGATTGATGCCTAGGTCACCTGGTTCCCCTTCCGGCCACGCGAGAGTCCGCGGATTCACCCTGATTGAGGTTGTGATAGCGATTGGAATCCTTGGGGTGATTCTCTCAATTGGCTACTCCTCGATGCGTAATATCCTTCGCTCCAAGGAGCTACTGGACGACGGTCGGGACGTGCGTCTTGTGACTGATGCCGTGTTGCTGCGGTTGGTGCGAGAGCTGCAACTTGCATATGATAAGGGATTGCCGCGATTGCCCTCTTGCCAGGAGGCAGACCCCCGCCCCTTGCCGCCAACAGATACGTTCCTGGGGGAGCAAGGGTCTCTGGGGCCAGACGATATCAGAGCTGATTCAGTTACCTTCTTGGCTCTTGAGGGTGGTCAGTACCTTCCCGATGGTGGTGGGCATTCAGGAGTGGTCCAAATACGGTATTTCATAGCCCCTACCCCACCTGATGATCCATCTGGCGGCGGGCCCTATACTCTGGTGCGCGAGGAGATCCCGTATCTCAAGCCCTACAAGAAGGCCTGCGAGCGCGCCATCATATTTCCTATCACCAATCGCATCTTTGGCCTTGAGTTTTCGTACTATGACGGCAAAAACGAAACCTGGGTCGACTCCTGGAAGGCCCCGAATCAGGACCGCAATCCGTCAATGGTGCGGTTTAAGGTCACCTTTCGCTCCCCGGCTGGCAAGTTAAGTAGCTTTACCACCACGGTCCCTCTGCGGGCAGAGATCCCACTGTGATTCGCAACCTCTATGACCCCCGTAACCGCCCAAAGTCTTTCGATCTTGCCGCTTCCGTCGAAGGCAAGTACACCTACTAGTGTAGAATTATGCAGACTGTTCTTTGCATAGATGCCAGTCGAGAGCCCGCTATCGGGGTGGTCGCGCAGGTCAGTGGTAACACGGTTGAGGTCCTCGAACGCAACGAGGTCGTGTTTGATCCCGCAGCTTCCTTCGAGCAGATCCTAGCTGGCCAAAGCTCTCCTCTCCTGCCACAAGACCAAACTGACAAACCGGCTGACTTTCACTCACCAATTAGTAGCGCTGTGGTGATAGTGCCTCCGATTGAGTATCTCTCTACGGTGCTCTTTCTCCCTTTTGACAATCCCAAGCAGCTCAACCGCATCGTCGAATCAGAGCTCCAGGATATCGTTCCATTCGATACCAAAGAGTTTGTGCTGCACCATCGAGTAGTCGGGAAACGCGCTGATGGCATGTTCCAAGTCCACGTCGCTGCAATCCCTCGCGCTATCGTCAACAATGCATTGGCTGCATGTCATGCCCGCGGAATAGATCCTGTAGTTCTCACGACACCCGAGAGCATCTTGGAAGCGGCCGCGACACTGCACGCCTCAGGCTCAGAGCCGATCCTATACTGCTACGTATCGGAGCGCTTCGCCCACCTGGCACTTTGGCACAATGGCAGCGTAGTGCTCGACCGCCCTGTCGACCGCACGGCACCATATTCAAACGGTGCCCATGGCGGCTCGGTCTCGCTTGAATCCCTGCTTTTTCGGGTGCGTCTTGAGGTTGCCGCGATGGAGCGCCGCGCACAGGTACAGATCGCCAAAGTCGTGTTTATCGATAGTGCCATTGACACTGCTCCCGTATCGGCCGCCCTCGGGCGTCCCGTAGAGATAGTAAACTCGATGGAGTTACTAAAAGGCGCTGATGCGCAAAGCGCACTGGCCATGCTAGGCACCCTGTTGGCAGATGATCTTCGGGCGACCTCAGTGCTGACAAACTTTAGGGTGAAAGAGTTCGCATTTAGGCCCCCGCTTAAAGAGTTCCTCGGGGCGCTACGAATCCTTCTCCCCTATGCTTTGGTTGCCCTCGGGCTTGCACTGGGTTACCTGGCCGCGGTCTTCCTGCTGACCCAAGCCGAGATTCGCTCTCTTAACACCTCAGCGGCGAAGCAGATCACCGCGAATACGGCCGGGATATCCCTCCCCACAGGGAATGAGGTTAAAGCACTCGCAGCCGAAACTACTAAAATCGAGGACGAGCTCAAGGATCTTGGTTCACCGGAATCTTACTCTCCGCTTGAATCGCTTGCCCAGGTATCCTCTGTCATGCCCTCGATACCAGAGGTAACCGTGGATAAGATTGATATTCGAGGGACGAAAGTCACAATTGAAGGATGCGCACCCGATTACGGGACAATTGAAACAATTGAGAATACCCTTACTCACAGCCCGATATTTATGAACGCGAAGAAGCAGTCCCTATCGAATTGCAGCGGCGGGAGGACCACCGGGCGCGGATTTAAATTTGAACTGTGGATGCAGGAATGAGTCTTAGAGAGAGGATTAAAATCCTGCTGGCAAGTCAGGCTGCCACGGCGCGTCGGCAATTTACTGCACTAAGCCGCAGAGAGCAGCTGCTAATCTCATCCGCCGCAGCCGTCGCGGTGTTTGTTGGCGTTTACTCCGTATTGGAGCCAATTAGCGAAGCCTTTGACCATCAGGCAGTGGAACTTGTCGAGGCGCAAGGGCGCACCAAATCGGTCTCGGGCACCCTAGAACGCTACCTCAAGCTCAAGGCAAAACGAGAAGCAATTGAAGGTCGTTACCGCAAGGTAGAGTTTGAGGATGGTGCGTTATCGCACCTAGAGAACCTTATTCGCACCAAGGCATTAGTGGCCTCTGGGTTTACGATCAAGGATAGCCCGAGTCGACCATTTGGCGGCAACTATGAGCAGGTGCCTCTCACCGTCCGATTCTCCACTGCTAATTTTGAGGCACTGATAGATTTTCTCAACGAGGTAGTGCACGGACCTCGCCCACTGATCCTTGGTCGGCTAAGTCTACAGCGCTCACGAATGGGAGACAGACTTGATGTGGAGCTAGATGTTAGTAACCTGCGAAAGCTTTCCAAAGGCGCTCAGCCGAATTGATTTCGCAGCCGGATCGCGCTGATAGATGTGTACGTATGGCGATTTGCATATAGGACTGGATAAATAAGACGTTTAAGCGGCAAGAACTCCTTACGAGGCCATCAAGAGAGCTTGCCCTTTCACTAGAGATTGTATCTTCACACCATGTCGGTTGTATTGAATCAGAGTTCAGTAGACACCCCTCCAACGGCGGAACGCTCCTGGACCTGGAAGCGACTCGTTGCTGTAGGAGTGGCGCTCTCACTTGGAGCCGTTATTCTGGGCGCCTTGTGGGTGCCACGCAGTCTGTATACAGAACTGATGGTATCCCGCATCACCTCAGCTGCCTCTAGCGCCGGCTTGAATGTAGTCGTGCAAGAACCCCAGATCGGCTTTATCTCGTTCTCATGTCAGCAGGCGGATGTTTTTGTACCCCGAATTCTATCGACTATTCCGCTACAAAATCTCTCGGTGCAGGTGGATCTGCCATCCCTAGCACTGGGTGCACTTGTGGTCCATGCCCGTGCCACCATCTGGAGCGGGTCAGCAGAGCTTTCAGCCTCATACTCACTCTGGTCACAAACACTAACTCTTAACGCTCAGATTAAGGAGGTGCAACTTCATTCCGTCGCCCCTCTCCAGGCGCTTGGCATTGAGCAGGGTACTCTAACAGCCTCAATCAGGGAGGCGCGCCTTGTTCGGCAAACTGACTCGCGGGGCATCTTTGTATGGGATGCAAAGGATTGGTCCTTGGCCCTGACCAAAGCCGAGAAAGCACAGGACACATTCTTTCAGCTCCCCCGCGCTCTCGGAGGCGGATTTATCGCCATTCCGGCCTTCGAGGACCTCGATGCCACTGCCGGCGGAGATGTCTCCTCGGGCCTACTACGGGCAAAAGAGCTCTCCTCCTCCTCTTCCCTCGGCTCCGTTACTGCAAGCGGCGAGATTGCCACCACGGCCTCCCCCGCGACTATCGTACTTTCGGGAGCTGTCTCACTCTCTGATTACATCAGTGGCAAGTATGGTCCATTCTTGCCGATGATCTCGGGGAACGCGCTGACCAGTGAAGACCAAGAGCTCTCTTTCTCAATTCGCGGCCCGCTTACCCGTACGGAATTCAAGCTATCTCGTAAACCGTAGCCTGCTTAGAGACCGGGGCCAGCCATGCAGCCTATTACTGTCATGACAAAGATAAAGTGGGGCGAGAAAGTGCGCGATCTATGGCAAAGTCAGGCCTATCTTGAGGGGGCTCCAATAAAGGGGGGTGAGGTGACTCGCAGGCGCAAAGTCTACGGCGACTCTCCTGATGGTCCTTTGGCTCACCCAATCTTGTCTGATTCAGCCAATACACCCTCGATTAAAGGAAGTTCCCTGTTTCCTGTTTTTTGGTAGACTAATCCCCTATGGGGCTCATCATACTCACGATTGTCATGGCGTTGCTTTCTTGCGGGGCAATCATAGGCGCGTATATAGTATTCTTTCGTCGAGGCAACTCGCGTACTCAGCTAGCCCTCAATGACTCGCTGGGCCAGATCACACTAGCCGACAACCAGCTCGCTGAGCTGCTCAAGTCTAAAGACTCCTTCATCGGACCAGGGCAATTCGACAGCATCGCCAAGCAACAGGGCGAGATCCAGGCCACCCTAGAGGCCGAGCGTGCCTCTTTAAAGCAGATTGAGGAGAGGCTCGATACAGCGCAAAAGCTAGTCGAGAAGAAAGAAGCAGAGCAGCAGGAGATTAAGAACGCAAAGGAGGAAGACCTCATTAAACTTGAGGAGCTCCTAGTCAACTATGGCGATGTCTCCCGCGAATCACATGAATTAGAGCAGAGGTTAGCCTCAT
>JBILUF010000167.1:0-6071 GCA_044371155.1 Bdellovibrionota bacterium | reverse complement strand
TGCGTACCCTTGCCGAAGGGGTGGTGAATGCTTTGGAGGCGAAAAAGGCAGCGCCTCAATCGTAGCAGCGGATACTCCTCAAAACCCTCTACGAACAGCAACCCAGGCTCAAAACCAAAGAACAATCGGCGTGTTAGGCGGGATATCTCGAGATATTCTCGAGCGTATACCCCACGGCGCGATGCCAAGGTCTCACTCCGCCATGCCGGACCCCTGGCGGGCCATGGCTCCTAAAGAATTCGTTAATTTGACTAGCTCCGGTCGGAGCCTCATCATAAGCGTCCAAGACGCACAATGCAGTACGCGCTTGGAGGCGCTGGCCACATGACATCAGCTTCTGTTCAAACAACACGCACTGTCGCGCAGGCAAATCAGCCGCGCCTCGACAAGCCCCAGGATCTATCGAGCCTCACAGGCTCAGCATGGCTTGAATTCGATAAGTTTCGCCCTCTCTTTGGCGCGGCGATCGTACGAGAAGTGGACGCAGAGATCAGAGCCGGATTCGCAGCAAAGTTATGGGTTTCCAAATTTGCACTAGAGCAATCTCTAAACCCCAACGTGCCCGCTCCAGACCACTCTGTGCGAGATCAGCTCGCTCAGCTCGTAGCAGATATCACCTTCCCCGAACGCTCTCGAGGACATGCCCTTACTTTCGCACTTGCGACGGCGATCCTATCCCGCACTCCAGAATCCTTTAGCACTCAAGAGCAACGTGAGTTTGCCGCGCTACTTGGCACAGAGCTATTCCCTTGGGATTTAGATGGCAAACGGCTGCTTGAGGAGTGGATCCTAGGCGTCCTCGATAAGGACGGCGAGAAATCCCTAGCGAACCGACTTGATAATCTAAACAGCCAAATTAGCAAATTCGTCGGCACAAATGTTTGGCACATAGCGCCGCGATATTCTTGATACCTCTCCGAGCAACTTCCGAAAAGGGCGCTTTTCTCCGCTGATCATAAATCCCCAGCCGAGTAGCCAAAGCCTGCAATCGCGGTTAGTTTCCAAACCCTCAAAAAGCCGCTAGCTCAAACGGTAACTTGCCCCATATCCAGCTTGACTTTAGGTACAGCAACTCGGGATTTGATCTGATACTGTCCCAAATATCGAGTGCAGATTTTTGCCCTGTAGGGCTAGGAAGTATCTGGATGCACTTGCAAATCCGCAGTGAGCGGGCCGGGCTCCAGCAGGTCGCAGCGAGATTAGGCTTCTTGTGGTCGAATGACTAATCTATACGCAGCACCTTTTGCTAGCGCCGCGCAATCTCAATCGATGGGGTTGGCAAGGCCTTTGGAGCCCGGTGGCTAGGACAAAGGGGGGCATGTTCGGAGTGCCCCCAGATGAGCTATCGATCCCTGGAGGGATTGTCAGTAGCAAAGTAGAGGGAAAAAGTTGCGCAGGCTGCCAAATGGAACCCCGTAATTTTCCCTGTTCACTGTAAGACAACCGAATCTCTTTTAAGGGCGAGTATGTCCACTAATCCTTTAATGAAACGCGTCATGATCGGCGCACTTACAGTATGCGCTTGGCTTCCCGTCACACCAGCCCTAGCAGCCCCAACTCAATGCACAGTGGTGTCGCAACTACCGAACAATCTTCTGTATAAACCCTCCAATTTCCACGGAGGCCGTGGGCCATCGTGGCTATTTGGATGCCAGGTGAAAAATCTCTGGCCAGCGGGTAGCACCCTAAAGATCTACGGAGAAAACGGTAACGTGCTGCGATATAAATTTAAGATGTGGGACCCGGGCCACTACACATTCGGTCGGCGCTACTATGTCGGTGTTGGTTCATCCTCAGCAGAGCTAAGACGGCAGGCGCTCGCAGCTGGTGGCTCTGCCATATACATCCAAGGCAAAGGTAATCTCTGCTACAAGATCAACAATCCGCTTCTACGCCAGGGCAATCTTCAAGCTGTCCCAGGCCGAGGCCGCTGCTAGCGGTATAACTGAATAATGTCCTAGTAGGGCTTAGGCGTAGCGATGACTGGTCGCTGGCACCCCCTGGCCCAGCGGCCGCTCTCTTAAACTCCACGCCAAACGTTATACAGCCACCGCTGCGGGCTTGCTCGCACCGGGCTGCTACGGGCGCTTTTAAACTTTAGCTATGGAAGATACACCCCGAATCCCACTACACCCTCAAATTCTTTTCCGCCCATGGCTTTCAATTCTAACTAAAAGTCATCAGAATGCCAGCCTGAGCGTCGTGATGTAGGTGTGGCATGAGACCCGCTTCGACCCGAAATAATTTCTATCATCTCGCGATAGGGCTACTACTTGTCGCTGCAGTATTTCTCTTGCTGCGCTCGGCGTTGTGGCGATTCAACGCCAGCGCCGTTGTGTTTACCGATGACTTTACAGTTACACTTGCTGTATCCCGGCTCCTTCTGAATGGAGAGCACACCTTACTTGGCCCCCCATGTCATGTGGCGGGCCGCCATTTGAGCCCGATCTACTACTGGTATCAGACAGCCATCTTCTGGATAGCGCAACAGGACGTCGTACGCACAGCAGAGCTTTGCACCATGATCAAACTCGCTACCCTTGGGATAGTGCTGTGGGCCCTGCGATTTTTTCTGTCATGCTCAGCGCTCTGGATAGGCAGGCTCGGAGCTATACTTATCCTGTGCTCGGGGCAGTTTATCTGGGTGCTCAGAAAACCCTGGCATATGCACTTTATGCTTCTGCCAGCCACCGCCATTTTTGTAGCGGCGTTTCTGTGTATTGTGCGCGGCCCGCGATACTTTCTCCCGTTCGTGCTTTGTGCATTCCTGCTTGTCCAAACTCATTTCGGAGCTGCTCCGATGGCAGTGGGTCTTGCGGCGGTTTTAGGGATGAAGTGGCTCTGGGAAGGATATGCTGAGTGTCGAAGCTCGCATGTCGCTTGGCGCACGGCGATTGTGCGGTTTCTCGCCGAGGCTTTTGGGAGCTATCGCTGGATATGGGGCGTTTTAGCAGTGGCTAGTTGGGCTCCGCTTGCCCTTTACGAGATGCGTTATCCCAGTAACCTGCTTGAGCTTTTCGAGATGAAGCGTAATCAGATCGCTGGCAGTGCAGGTCTGGAGGTTGCCTGGAGTGTATTCTATCAATTCTACCGTCGGCTCTTTATCGGGATTTTACCAGTGAGCGACCTGACGGGTAGCGCACAGATTATTTTTCGCTGGAGCCTGATAGCTTTGTTGCTAGGGTCGACTCTCATACTTGGATGGCGCTACCTGCGGGAGGCCTCGGGAGTGCAGCGCTGGTGTGTCGCAGCACTCGTTGTGCCAAGTATCGCTATGTTCCTCGCCCTTTTTGCGGCAAAACCCCCGGTGTACATCTACTACCTTAATTCGCTGCTGCCAGTGCCGCCCCTTGTGGCAGGAATCCTACTGGGACAGGTTGGGATGCTTCTTAAGTCGCTCCAGCGCGACTCGACCATCAAAACAACCGGGGCAAACCTGTCACGGTTAAGCACGCTGACTGTTGCAATCGCTTTTCTTAGCTCCTTTGGATACCTGAAGTTTAGGGATATCAGCCGAAATATCGAGCAGTTTCGGATGCGGTTTTTACCTATTCAAACTCTTGCGCATGCGCAGGAGGTGGCCACAGTGCTTGCCGCGCGAGCTCCCGCCGGGGCGGAGTTTTGGATTCAGACCCATCAACGCACCAGTCAAAATAAAAATGGATACCTGTACCTGCGGCCGGAGCAGCCGCTATCTCTGATGAAGTACAGTAAATACTTCCGAGATATGCCCTCCTTTGCCAGTCGCAACCGACAGTCCACCGAATCTGGCGGGACCGTTCGTGTCGATGTCCTTGTGATGTGTCCTCCTCCCTCATCGGCCTGGCAGTCATCGTATGAGCGTGGCCGTGGACGGCAGCTCCGTTTGAAGGTTGGTGAGCGTTGGCCTGTCCCCAGCGGCACGACCCATAGTGAGTGCGAAGTCATCCGATTGGTGCCTACCAGCTAAAGGCCGGGAAAGGATCCCATTGCTACCGACGTAGTTGTGTTGGGCCCTACCTCGGGGCGAACAACCTCAGGACGTACTGCCATACCATCGGGAGACTATAGCTATATATGCAGTAGTTGTGACTTGATCTGACGGCCAGTGCCCAATCAGATGGGCCCAAGCAGATTGAATTCTCCATGCTGGGTTCTGCTTTTCTCTTCTCTCGCTTCTCCTTCCTGGACTCGCTCGAGCCGGGCCAAGCTCGCCTTGGGGCCCGTAAAGGACCTAAGGCTCGCCGCCTTCGTCGCATCAATGCTCCTCGGCGATCTGCCCATCCCTGGGCAGGCCGTAGAAATCTGGCTCCGACTTCATCTGACACTGTCCGAAACATCAAGTCCAGATTTCTACACTATATATTTGCCCGGCAGCTCGGATGAATCGGTGATAACTTCAGAGGAAGTGGCTTTATAGCGGAACACCCCTTATACTCGCGGAATGATGCAGCCACAAAATTCCATCTCCTTTGTGCAGATCTCAGATACCCACATCGGCCCCGATGCGGCCTTTGAGCTGCGTGGGTTTCGTACTGCTGAGCGCGCCGCGCAGGTCATCGACAAGATAGCAGGACTTCCCTTTAAGCCGTCCTTTGTGATCCATACCGGCGATGTCGTAGCTGATCCGGATGAGCGCTCTTACCGACTTGCCAGGCAGACATTCGCTCGTCTTGAAGAGCTGGGGATTCCGGTACGGTACGTAACGGGAAACCATGATGCCGCGAAAGACCTACGCCCCCTTCTCTCCCCAAGTGGTATCGACAATCTCTCATACGACCCCGATTTTCTAACCTATGCGTTTTCTGTGCAGGGGCATCGCTTCATCGTGCTGGATGCTAAACCATCAGGCACTGCCTGGCGCGGCGCACTCGCCGAGCATCAGTTTGAGTTTCTCGCACAGGAGATCGCAGCAGCTCCCAATTCACTGACAGTCTTTCTTCACTACCCCAGTCGAGAGCTCAATGTCCCGTGGATTGACGAGCGGATGTTGCTGCAAAATGGCCTGCGCCTACATCAGATGCTCAAGGAGTTACCCCCCGGAACAGTGCGAGGAGTGTTCTCAGGGCATATCCACTGCGCCGCCTCAGTGGTTGAGGACGCAATACTGTATCAGAGCGCTCCCGCCACCTCGATGTCATTTAGAGTCCATCCCAATCAGTTGGGTATAGCAGTCGCCACCGATCCGACGCCGATGTTCTCTGTTGTAAGCTTCCAGCAGGGCCGCACCATCGTCACCCATCACCAGGGCTAAGCTGTCTACTCGGCTACTCGGGAGCCCTGCTGGAGCCCCGCTACTTTCTGCCCTAGAGCCCCCTCCAAGTCATGGTCCATACGGAGGCCGACCCGGCACATTTGCTAACTCTCCCCGCTCATCCTCAAGGGCCTCGCGCAGCATCCGGAGCTGCTGTGACTCAGCGTAGCCCTGCATCAAACGATGATAAACTTCAGGTAGTTGGACCACAAACGCACCTCGCCCGCGCACCGTTACCACCAATGGCTCCCCATCATCCGCCATCGACTTAAGTAGCTCTGTGTGCCGCTGCTTGAAGTCTGAAAGGCTAATAACCCGGAGTGACGCTCTCATAAACATGCCCTCAAAGTGATCTTAATATGCTTTTAATCGCTCATTAACGTATCGGTAAATGACTCTAAAAGTTGCGTTAAGTTGCGACTAATCTCGCTTTAATGCGCTGTTAAAATCTCTTTAACTGCCGATTCATTGCGAAATTAGCTGAAATCCGCTACCTCCTTGGAATGATCTCGGTGTGTTAGCAGCGGCGGGGCTTAGAATGGTAGGCCAAAGTAGCCCCGCACCAGCATGAGCTAGAATTAGAATCAACGTAAGCTAGAAGGAAGGAACCGATGCGCGAGTTACAGAGCTATCTGCAGGGCAGTTGGGTGAAGGGCAAAGGTGACTCTGTGCTTCTTCCGCATGCAGTGACGGGGGCTCCGTTTGCCTCGCTGCAACCGGGCGGCCTCGACACCAAGGGCGCGCTGTTCTACGCGCGCACGGTGGGAGGTCCAGCTCTGAGAAAGCTCACATTCCATGCGCGAGCACGGCTTCTGAAACAGATGGCTATCTATCTCAT
>JBILUF010000166.1:0-6075 GCA_044371155.1 Bdellovibrionota bacterium | reverse complement strand
ACCAGCGTTGCTTCACCGGATGGGTGCGCAACACAGCCGTGACACCGTGGATTACGGAAATGATCCAGCAAAACTTCTTGGTACAGATCATCAAGCGACATAGTTTGGCACCACTATCCCAGCCCGCACCGCGGCCTATTCCGGGATATCGATAATAACAGACTCCCCTTCTACCCGCACCGCGTAGCACCTGACCGCCTTTATGGCCGGCATGCATAACGCCCGGCCACTGTGCACATCAAACTTCGCCCCGTGCGCCGGACACTCCACAGCATCCCCTTCCAGGGTGCCCTCAGAGAGCCGCACCTCGGCATGGGTGCAGCGGTCATGCAGCGCCGACACCACCCCAGCAGAATTACGCACTAACAGCACCTCTGTCTCCGCCACAGACACGGCCCTCATCGAGGCCAATGGTAGCTCAGAGAGGATTGCTACTGTGTGCTCCACCGTGCCGCGCCTTCACTATCCACGTCTTGCAAGCTGCTCGGTCACCAACGCACTAAGCCAGCCATGCAGCACTGGGTGCTTTACTCGGGTGAGAAGCTCCGAGAGAAAACCCTCCACCAGAAGCTCCTCTGCACTATTGCGAGAGAGTCCGCGCGCCATCAGATAGAACATATCCTCTGCACTCACTGAGCTCACTGAGGCTCCGTGCGAACAGCGCACATCGTTGGCCTTGATCTCAAGGTTTGGAATCGAATCGGCGCGCGCCGACGGCGACAGCAACAGGTTTCTGTTGGTCTGGTACGCATCAGTACGCTGTGCCCCTTCGGCTACTCGGATGTAGCCATAGTACACACTGCGCGCCGAATCCTTTAGCACCCCTTTGGTGAAAAGGTCCGACCGGCAATGTGGTGCCAGGTGAAACTGCGTGGGATGAAGATCCGCGTGGCGTTTTCCGTCCACCAGATACGCCCCCACTAGATCCACAGATGCCCCTGGCTCGTACATCTTAAGGTCGATATCCACCCGCGATAGTTTTGCACCAAGGGCCAGATGCATCGTCGAGAGCTTGGAATCACGTCCGGTGTGAAAACGGTGCCGCGCTAGGTACGTAACCGAGCTAGCAAACCGCTGCACCGAGCAGAACGTGGCCTGTGCACCATCGCCAACAATCACCTCAACACGCGGGGCAATCAGCCCCTTCGGTGAGCCGGTGAGATCCTCTACCAACACCGCCTGCGAGCCGCGCTCAAACACCACGACAACAAGAGTCGATGCGCTCCCGTCCTGCGGCAGGATCTGAGAGAGCACAATCGGCTCGGTCGATGTGCAGGCTTTGGTCACCACGATGCACGCCACAGAGCTCACGGTAGCAAGCTGCAGAGAAGCGATCGCATCCGAGGAAAGATCTGAGCCCTTGTCACCAAGCACCGCCGCAAAAGCATCCTTTGCTCTCTCGACGGCTGCGGCTCCGGTCACAAGAGTCACCCCAGCAACACTAGCCGGCGTAGCCACTGGAGCATCAGTGAACTGAGTCAGAGAAAACTGTGTCTGCTCCTGGGTCAAAAGACGCTGCAACCCAAACCCCTCCGGCGTCGTGTAGCGCCAGAGCTCGTGCGTCGAGGTGGGAAGAGGCAAGGCCAGAGTGCGAGCAAAGGCCGTTTGGCGAAAGTTCCTAAACCCCTCGCCCAAAGCAGCTCCGCGCTCAATCCGCTCCAAATCAGAGGATGAGATAACAGGCTTTGACTGCGGCTCAGCCGCGACAGTGTTGGCACTCATTGTGCTTTACTCCCTTTCCTAGTTAAGCCGCTGCGTTCTGAGTGATCCAGTCATAGCCGCGCTCCTCAAGCTCGTGCGCCAGCTCACTGCCGCCGGTCTTGAGTATCCGACCATCAGCAAACACATGCACAAAGTCAGGCTTAAGGTAATCAAGGATCCGGTTATAGTGAGTAATCACCACAACGCCAGGCTTTGGAGTGCCCTCTTCTTTGATCTTATTGACCCCTTGAGAGACGATCTTAAGAGCGTCGATATCGAGCCCCGAATCGGTCTCATCAAGCACGGCTAGCTTTGGCTGCAGCACGGCCATCTGCAAAATCTCACAGCGCTTCTTCTCTCCGCCGCTAAAGCCATCGTTTACAAACCGGGTGGCAAACGCCTTATCCATCCCCAGCATCTCCATCTTGGAGTACAGCAGCTTTCTAAACTCCAACACCGGCATCTCCTTTTCTAGCCGGGAGTTAAGCGCGGTGCGCAGAAAATTAAGGATTGATACCCCAGGGATCTCGTGCGGATACTGGAACGCCAAGAACAGCCCAGCCTTAGATCGCTCGTCGGGCTCAAGCTCCAAGAGATCTTTACCCTCAAGCAGCGCCGACCCGCCGGTCACAGAATAGCTCGGATGCCCCGCCAACACCTTGGCTAGAGTCGACTTGCCACTTCCGTTGGGGCCCATGATGGCATGCACCTCGCCTGGGTTTACGGTCAGGTTTACCCCTTTTAGAATCTGGCGCTCCTCGATGGAGGCGGTGAGTCCTTTAATCTGTAGCAGAGCATGCTCGGTCATATAGTTAGGTCCCTTTACAGCGACAACAATTCAAGTAGTTAAAAACATTGAGATTATGAGCGGCCTTGGATTATACCCATATCCGCTTAATCAATGAAACTCTTTGCCCAAACATCTGCCATAATTGAGTATTTTATTCAAGTTTATATCCGGCCCGAAGGGTCCGGGCTTGGAATCCCAGCCGTCGTCGGAGATAGCTCCGCCTGCGCACGGGAAAGTTCCCACCCAAAAGAGCGATCCCGCTGGCTGGGGCAACGCCACCGAATGCCCGTTCGGCCCACCAATTGTTCAATCAGTCTTGATACTTCGCGGACTAGTCGCTCGGATCGCAACGTAAAACCCGCATGAAATCGCAGCGCCGAGCTGTCAATATATATGTTGTAACCGTGCGCGGATTGACTTCTTAACTGAATCCTAACGTTCGGCCTTGATAATTCTGCTTGAGTACAAACTTTTTGCAGGGTACGGTCAAAAGCAGAGGTTTTAGGCAACTTTCGGTCGAAAATCCCGATTAAGGTTTGAGTGCGGTGTAGAGGTAGTTGAGCCGCGCTTTTAACTGGTTATCTTGGAGTTCGTTGCGATGTTTAACCTGCCCAAGCCTTCTAGGTCTACCCTTCCCCTCTCAGAGACATCCTCAATCACCTCGTTACCCTCCGAACAAAAACAGGGGAACGTAGAATTGACCCGCCAGCGCGGCAACTACCTACTAGAATTTGCAGTGGTGCTCGCGGCACTCACCCCGGTGGTGTTCGGCGCTATCGATATCAACTCAGCACTCCAAGGATACAACGCAGTGCGCGAGAGCGCCGACACAGCGGCTCGATGTCTGTACCCAACCGATGCGGGGTGTACGAATACAAGCACCTTTAACGATGTGGGCCAGTTCTATGACTGGTACCAGGATGCGAATGTTACAAAGTTTAGACCTGAGAAGTCCGATTATGCTGGGAAGGCGTGGTGGGCGACAAGGCCGACGTATAGCTGGAATACGTACAGTGCGACTGCTTACTCGAGTGCCCGGTTTGCATATTTTAATAACTACCAAGGTTTTCATACAGGCGTGTATCAGTCTGAAAATATAACCTTTAATGTACAAACCGATAACCTGCCCTACATCGTTCAGAAAGATCTCGGAGATAATCGAAGGGTGCGATTCTATCGAGACTCCGGCGCAAACTTGCCAGAGGTATCTCCCGAAACCCTAGGCGCATCTTTTACATTTATCTCTGGTGCCGCGGATAGTGCCGTCAGTGGCACGAACCTCGCTGCTAAAAAGAACATCGACTTGATAATCGAGGCCAATCTTCCTGACTTCTCTGCGATATACTATCGGTGCTTTAAATCAAACGTCTTTAATCAGGGAACTACCACCCCATCTGCAAACCTAACCCAGAGCTGCCCCGATGTCTCCCTTGCTAGTGGACAGCCAACAATCCCAATCGGATTTTGGCTTCGGGGTTATACTCACGGGCTGAACGATGTTGCAAACGCGAGCGTAGAACTTAAGTTAAGCTACTGGGCCCCAGTGCAAGGTAGCAATCCTCCGCAGTACACCTGGAGCACTTATCAGCAGGGAGCACTAGGTGGACAGAGCTTTGCAATCAACGGCAGCAACAATGCCGCCGACCACCAACGCCAGGATTTCGACCCAAGGGGATTCGGCGGGCGGTGTGGTGGCGATGATTGTCGCACCGAAATAGTGTACGTACCAATTGGTTCCAGAAAGATAAGGGTCCGCATCGAAGCAAGCAATAATTTTCAGCGAATGAATGATAGCGCTAGTGATAATGTTGACAACATAAGCGAAGAGAGTTCTTGGACTCTCAATCTCTCTGAGTCATCTTTCTTCACCCCGAAGTTCCTAAGCCAAACCGTCAGTGCGAGCTGTAGCAATTGCAGTTTAAATGCGAACTCTTGCACCCGGTCCTACGGAGGGCAGTACTTCGGACCAAACCCTGGACAGATTCCGACCGTATCCTCTCCATCGGATGCTTTTACCGCCCCGCCGGGGCAGCAAACCACCAAGGTGCTCGCCCAGAACCTGAATACAATTCCCCACAATAGCCCCCTAGGTTCACCGCAGCAATTCGCATCGTTGAGTGTTGCAAGCACCGCTCTCGGTGGCTCGAGCTACGGATGCCCGATCAGCGTTCAAGATGTAGGTGCGCCAATCCCTGCCACTGTTGACGTACCTTGCCCGACTACTCACGGGGGCGCGTTGCCGGGAAGGACGAGTAACTGCAATCCACCAGCTCCCCTGAATGCACATACTCAACCAGTGCAGTATAATTCAACCCAGGTATTGGCACCTCAAACCCCCTCGGAGCGCGCAGCATTCGCCTGGAACTTCTCGTGGACGCAACAAACATGCAACAGCAACTACAGCGCTGCTAATTTCGCGGCGCCGGATGCGCTTAAAAATCGGTATGCGACCTATACCGCACCTACTGCCACGACATCCGCGAATTCAACGACCTATGCGGATGTCACCGAGGGCGACGGGCAGAATCCAAATGATGCATCATCGCCGTATGCCTGCGCGGCATTCCCCAAAAAGTGCGAGCTATACGATGTAAATCCGTCTGGTGGTGCTAGCGCCGACTGTCCGCTGGTGGCCCCTGCTCCTGCCGGGCTTCCAAGCTCGGTGTTTAACGGGCTTCAGAATCGCTATAACTACAGCGCAGATGCACTTCGGACAGCCCTGCGATCGGCTGCACAGGAGCTTGGCATGGCAACCCACAAGTACCTTGAGCCTGTAGCCACAGATGTAGTCACCTCAAATGATGACTCGTTGTATGCGCTTACCTGTCCCGGCAGCAATATCGTGTGCGCCACCAAGCTCTTCACAGAGAGCACAACCTTAGTGGCCTCTAACCTGCCGGAAGGCACGGTGCCAGCAGGCTGCACAGGCAATACCTGTTACACACGTCTAAGTAGCGTGAGTGGCCAAGGTGCTTCTGGTGTCTCCTCCGACTTCGCCAGCGCGGCTGCGCTTGGTCAGCAGGAATTTATGGCTGCGTTCTCACGCGCCAGATTTGATTGCGCCGAGGGCTCTACCGATAAGGACTGCGCCTGGGTGTCTGCATCCCAGGTCGGCGACGAGGTAGAGGTAACTACCAAGCTTAATGTACCGTTTTACTTCCTTGGTAACGGCACCCGGCAGATGAGCCACACACAGCGGCGCAAACTTGAGCGCTCCTACGTGCGGTGATTGTTGATAGTGCTGACTTTGCACCACTAAGACCACTAAGAACACCAAGAGGAACTCCCCCCTTAGTGGTCTTCGTGGTCTTTGTGGTGAATAACAATTCCCCCGCCCGACCAAGCGGCAGCGGATTAACCGATTCCCACCACTAAGAACACAAAGAAGAACTCCCCCCTTAGTGGTCTTTGTGGTCTTTGTGGTGAATAACAACTCCCCCGCTCCACCAAGCGGCAGCGTAGCAACCAAGTCCCTCCACTAAGAACACAAAGAGGAACTCCCCCCTTAGTGGTCTTCGTGGTCTTTGTGGTGAATAACACATCGGAAGCGCGTCCAGGCGGCACCGGGTGAAGCGAGGGCGGCC
>JBILUF010000165.1:0-6078 GCA_044371155.1 Bdellovibrionota bacterium | reverse complement strand
CTGACTCTCCCGCAGTGCCACACGGTGACGCTCCTCTGCTGCAGCCACAATAGCCGCCTGAGCATCTCGCGCCGTGGACGTCTCTTGCTGCGCTCGTTCAATACTTGAAAGCTGCTCTTTCACTTCCTCCGCTCGATTACGGAACTGGATGATTCCGCCCTCATGTGGAAGGGTGAAGAAACTAATCTCGGTCAGGATCTCCCCCGAGAGAGTAACCACTGTCACACCGGCTAGATTTTCGCTCCGCCGCGATTCAAAAAATGAAGTAGCTTCCTGTAATGAAGGGGCCACGAAGACCCCGCCCAAGAGCTGCCCAGCCGACGTCTTTGCATCAGCCGCCACATCTACTACCGACAGTAGTGACGGGAAAGGAATCGCCAGAAGAGGGTTCGAAATTGCTTGCAAGGCTGAGTCACTCGACCCTACGCGTAGGACCCCCAGGCCTAGACCCGCCTTTTTAATCCGCGCATCCTGGAGCGGCCCTGACACAAACTCATGGGCAATTGCATGCGGATCTTCAGCCAACAAGAAGGCGGCGCGCTCTGCCAACACCGCCTGCACCGCACGCGCATACTGGTCCGGCACCCGCAAAGAATCAACAAACAAAGAGGTGCGAGCACGGATCCGATCCAATGCATCTGAACCATGCTGACCAAGAGTCTTTTGAAGTTGCGTCAACGGAGAGAGCGAGACTATCTGCTTCTCTATCTCTTCAAGAGAGCTCCGCAGCGCAATTGAGCGCTCCCGCACCTGACGTAACTCCTGCTCCCGAGTGCGCAAAAGCTCCCGAGCCTCTGATAGCGCCGTGGCGCTCTGGCGAAGCTCCTCATCATCTCCACGCTCTATCAAAGCCAGCTCATCCGAGAGAGTTGCAAAGCGCTCTCGCAGACCCACCGCCTCAACTTTAGCATCATCCCCACGCTGAGAAAGCTGTGCAAGTCGCTCCTCAAGCTGACGAATCTCCTCGCCCTTGGCGGTCGCAGAAGCGACTAGCTCCTTGACTCGCGAAGTACGCTCGTATCGCTGCCGAGACCGCGTAGACAGCTCCTCTCGAATCGTATCAATACGGGAGCGAAGGCTATCCCCAGTTACATCAAGGGACAGAAGAGTGCCCCTAGCCGATTCCTCCTCTGCCTGCATGGACTGCAGCGCAGTGTGAGCCGACTGCTCTTGGGCTCGGAGCTCCTGCGCTGCCTGCTCCTTGGCCTGGGCGCGCTGGCTCATGTCAGCCAACGCTTCGCCACAGAGCGACTTATCCAACTCAGTTATGCGGGCCTTGATTTCGGCCCTCGCCTCGGCCCGAGCCGCTTGGCGCTTTAAGGATCCCACCTGCCGAGAAGCCTCACCAATCACATCGGCGAGGCGAGTCAGATTCTGTGTGGTTTCATCTAATCGGCGCCGCGTTGCCGCCACTCGGTCACGCAGCCCAAGCACTCCAGCTGCCTCTTCAATGATCAGCCTACGCTCTTCAGGGCGAGCAGTTATAATCCGAGAGACCTCTCCCTGCGCCACAATCGTGTACGAACGTGGCCCAAGCCCCACCGCGCGCAACAGATCCTTAATATCTTTTAGTCGACACGGAACACGGTTGATAAAAAACTCTGACTCGCCACTGCGATATAGCCGACGGGTGATCTGCGCCTCACTGGCAGACTTAAGCCAAGCAAAACGCGCTAAAAGCGCTGCCGACACACCGTCACTTAGCGTAGCGCCGTGCGCAACATCGGGCTGCGGCACCTCTTCAGCCTCAGCTGCAACTACACCCCGCTCTTCGGTCGATTCGGCTCCAGCATTAGCTGCAACGTTTTCAGCCAGCCTGCGCAACTCCTCGGCGGTCTCGTGCGCCTTTTGAGGCTCTCCAACATCACCCCGCCCTAGATTGCCATCAATCACTGTCAGATGAGCGATCTTGCGCCCCTCAGTGGCCTGCTCGTTATCAGACTCCTGTTCGTTGCCAAGCTCGCGAACAGCATCAACCGACGGTTCGACCGGCGCAGACTCCTGCAGCGACCCGTCCTCACTTTGGATCTGCTCGAGTAACGCGGTTAGCTCGCTCTGAGCCTGCGGAGTCAGAAGATCCTCAAAGAAGTTTTCCTTGTCCGCACGCAAGGTAATCGACACCTCTGCCAACCCGAGCGGACGGAGCTTATCGGTGCCGTTAAAGATAACGTCCTCGAGGACATCTCCTCGCAGATTGCTGGCCCGGGTCTCTCCAAGCACCCAGCGCAGAGCATCGACGATATTAGACTTCCCACATCCATTCGGCCCCACGACCCCAGTAATACCGCCCTCCAGCGGCAACACCAGACGTTCCATGAATGACTTGAAACCAAAAACTTCTAATCGAGTGACACGCATAGCCGTTTAGAATGAGCCCAAAGTTGGATGTCAAAATAGTTCAAAGCATTTGAACTAAGGGAGAGTATCATGGACCGCCGCGGGTTAAAAGCGGAACATTTGCCATTATCCAGGCCGAACGTGCCAGATTCAGACAGCATTCGACCTAGCAAGTACATGGATGCATTTTGCAAATCCGGAGTCGGGGCCCCAGGCAAATCTTGGAGGCTGGGGAAGCCGACATGGACCGGCTGCTTTCGACCATATTGCATGGCAGGCGGCGCGAGATTTATCGAATGCAAAAGCTAGTCGAAGCTCCCCAGAGCCTAAAACTCCCCAACGGAACAAGCCCAGATTTCTATAGCTTAGGGCTTGGCTGCTTCGAGCTGGCCCTACAGTCCTCCAACACCGCCTATCCGACTACGGCAGCACACCAAAGCTAATTGAGCGCGGGGCAAGACTCCAGGCGATCAGCCTTAGCCTCGCCCCTCCTCTCGCTGCCCTCGCTCCTCTAATAGGATACTGTGGGTATAATCATACGCCCCCCAGTAAGAGAATATGATTGAAATAAACAATAGATTGAGTCCCACTAGCTGGCAGGGAGTCTCATAACCAAAAATGGTCACTGTTTTATGGTGAAGCAGTAAAAACACGATCGCCACCATCTGGAATCCGCTTTTTACCTTGCCGGCAGCCTTGGCTCCCACCACTATGCCCCGCGTTGCAGCGACCGCGCGAAGCCCCGTCACCCAGATCTCTCGGGCAAGTACCAGCACCACCATCCACGCTGGCACCCATGGATGCCCATCCACATCAGATCGCTGTGCTACTAGCATGACGAGCGCCGCCATGACCAAAACTTTATCAACCAGCGGGTCAAGCAGCTTTCCAAAATCTGAGGTCGCGCCGAAGGCCCTCGCAATGATTCCGTCCACATAATCGGTGATAGCGGCGATAATAAAGACTACGATAGCCAGAAGGGTCATCCCCTCAGACGGATCCAGCAGCAGGAGAACAAAGATAGGCACCAACCCAAGCCGAAACAACGTCAGGTAATTCGGCACGTTCTTCCACACCGAATTCCCAACGGGTCGCGCTGTCGACTCGGCCGACTGGGCTCCGCCCGGCGTATGTGTCACCTGCTGACTCACGAATTATGCGTTCCGCTCGTATCTTCTCTTAAGGTCTAGCACTCGGCGCACGTAGCTACGGGTCTCCGCATACGGAGGAATACCTTTATACTCCTCTACGGCGCCTGGCCCTGCATTATAGGCAGCCACGGCCAACACGAGGTTACCATTGAACTTTTCCAAAAGGAATGCCAGGTATTTAGAACCTGCGCGGATATTCTCAAGTGGATCAAAAAAATTTGTCAGCCCTAGTTCGGCTCCAGTCTGCGGCATAATCTGCATCAGCCCCCTTGCTCCCTTGGGGGAAATCGCCTTGGGATTGAACGCCGACTCAGCGTGGATCACTGCCTTAATTAGACTTTGTGGCAGGCCGTGAGAGGACGATGCCTCCCCAATCATCTCATTGTAAACATTCCTGTAGAGATTTCTTCCCGCCACTGGCCTTGAGGACACCTTAAAAACGGAGAATCCAGCCTTCTTCCCCTCCCACACCTGGGCGGTAACTCCTGGCGGAGGCTCGCGGTTGGTGAAACGAGTGGCACCACTTTTGTCCTTCCAAACGTAGATTGGTGTCCCCCACCCCTCGGATGGAATACAGATACTCAATGCAGCGATTAAGAGGGCTCGTCTCAGCATAATAAAGGCAACCGGGGGACCTAAACCCGCCCTACCTTAAAGATGCACGCTACGGAGCACAAGGCTAGCTCAACTTTTAAAGAAGGGCCTAAAGGGAGACTCCGTTATTTAGTCTCAGCCGAATCAAACCTAATGGCCCTAAATATTTATACATTTCCGGCGAAAACAACAAAACAAAAATAGAACGCTGGTCGAAAAGCCCCTTGGGCGAACTGATTGCATGGCAAGAGAAGGGCTGAAGATACATTGCGTCCACAACTAATTAGGACGCGAAAAAAGGGGGCTCCAGACTTCGCCCGCCTCCAGCGGGGCTACGTCTGGCGAGACGGTTTCGAGCTGGATAAAGTCTGCTGCATTTTGCTTCCGCTCGCTACGGTGTTGATTTTGTTACGCGCTAATAGAAAAAGGGGCTCTGGAGTAAGTTTTCATCCGCCCCAGGTTGAAAACCTACTCACAGAGCCCAGCGAAGTAGCGAGGTACAAAAATCGGCTTATCAAGCGGCCATTGGCCATTTGAGAAGGCGGTTGTTTGAGAGAGCTAGATAAGGGGACCTGTCGGCTGGAGGTGGGGAGCGTTCCCGTTGGGGAACGCTCCCCCCACCTTGCCGATGCTCAACCGATTACCGGAGGAGCGACAGAGCCAAGGATGGCTGCTGGTTGGCCTGAGCGAGCACCGAAGCACCAGCCTGCTGCAGAATTCCCAACCGGGTAAGCTCTGCGGCCTCGGAGGCAACATCCACATCGCGGATGCGGCTTTCTGCGGCGAGGAAGTTCTCGCGAGCAACCGAGAGGTTGTTGATAGCTACGTTCAACCGTGACTCAGTAGCTCCCAGCACACCTCGGGTAGAGGCAAGCGAAGAGATAGCTGAGTTAATTGCATCAAGTGCCAGACGGGATGCTGACTGGCCCTGCTCGATATTGGCACCGTTGAGGGAGTACGCAAGAGCAGATTCTCCGCTGTTTGCCAGCCCCAGCGCCTGCAACGTTCCCTGCACTCCAGTAAAGGAGATCTGGGAGGTAGAGCCCGAGTTAAATCCTACCTGTAGCACCACCTGGGCACCACCAGAGAGGAGCTTTACGCCGTTGAACTCTGTGATAGTTGCGATACGCTCAATTTCAGAGCCAAGCGCGCTGAACTCGTTTTGTAGAGCTGAGCGCTGCACCACCGAGAACACACCGTTGGCAGACTGCTCTGAAAGCTCAGCAAGACGGGTCAAAACGTTTCCGATGTCGCCAAGCGCTGCGTCCGCGATACCGATAGTAGAGATACCATCGTTGGCGTTACGAATTGCAACACCTGCGATACGCGCATTGGCCTTCAACGAGTCAGCAATTGCAAGTCCGGCTGAATCATCGCTAGCGCGATTGATTCGCTGACCAGAGCTCAACTTTTCATACGTTCCAGCAAGCTTGTCAGATGCATTGCTCAACCGACGCTGCGCTTGAAGGGATACAATATTCGAACCAAGAGTAATTGGCATAACTTCCTCCGTGAATTACCTTCACCTCCAAACCAACGTCCCTGTTGGTCCTAGATCGCAGACATACCCATTATGCCTGAGGGCTTAGAGGCGATTAGCTCCGGTGCGAACTGTGGGAGTATTGCTTCTGACTGCGAATTGATTACTGCTCTTGAAACTGCAGAAACATCCGTGCCAACAACCAACTTCTCTGCGGTACAACACCTGCTTGAAGTAGAGTGACGGTAGAGGTGGCTTTTTCCTAAAGCACAAAAATGCGAATTACAAAAAATATGGCGGCAGCTGGCTGCGCACCCTCTATTTTTATTGGAATATTCAATGGGTTAGAGGGCGCAATCGGACACTAAAAAATACCAATATGATACCCGACAGCAGTGAGAAAAAGGTACAAAAAATAAAAGTTCGCTTCGATCAAGGTCTCGTACATCGCTGCCTTCAAACCGCATCCGCCATTTAGCGATACATCATATGCAGTAGCTACGATTTGATCTGGCA
>JBILUF010000164.1:0-6082 GCA_044371155.1 Bdellovibrionota bacterium | reverse complement strand
GAGCAGATTGAGCAGGAAAAGGCGAGGATACATGCATTAACCACTCGGGAGCAGGCGCCATGAGAAATGAAGGTGGCGTGTGCCGAGGGAAGGAAGTCCTGTGGTTGAGGTGGCGCGAGCGGGTGAAAAAATTTCTGTATCCTATTTTGAGCCTATCGCTGAGCGTGTGCACTTTTGGAAGCCGCACGGTAGCTGCGCAAGACCAGGCTCGTGACGGTGCACCTCCACCCGGAACCCGAGGTGTGTTGAGCCGAGAACTGGAGGTCGAGTTTGCGCCGGAGGCCGGATTTTTTGTGGTGCAGTTTGATAGTGCGCCTCCGATTGAGGTGCAGGCAGTAGTGATGCCGGCCGCGCAGCGATCGCCGCAGAGACAGCAGGGCGTTGAGCTAGCGAGATGGCTTGTCGGCGGGCTGGTGGAGCTACCGCCGGGGGCGGTGATGATGCGCTCGTTTGGGGTGGTGCGAGGCAACGCGAGGCAATCGGCGCCGCTGCCGCTGGTGGTGCAGGAGATCTCGCGTCTGCCATTCGGAGGCGATTCAGAGCCGGAGCTACGAGCTCACCTTATGAACCGAAAGGGGGAGGTTTCGAAGCTTCGACAACAGATGACGGAGCAGGAGGCCACACTCGGCAGATTAAGAGAGGACGCCGAGTTGGTGGGGAATTTTGCGCGGGTCGTAGATGCGCAAGAAGAACTTGCCAAGGTGAAGGCTCTGACCCAGAGTGTTGAGAAGGACATCGCTAATCTGGAGCGGTTTCTGAGGCTGGCGGCCTCATATCCGGTACCGCGCAATTACCGCAATCGAGAACAACAGCTCGCGGGTCAATTAAAGGAGCTAACTGAGGCAGCGCGTCGAGCCGAGCAAGGGGAATTCACCCGCCGACAGTTCGCTCAGGGCGCAACTCAGAATAGACTCCGCCAGCTAGAGGCATCCCGCACTGGAGACATTCCCGCACTAGAGGAGCAGCTTGCCATCCTGCGCGCCGAGCGCCAGCGCCTCGAACCCGCCACTCCCGACGATCTGTAAATTTTCTCTCAGACACCGCGCGTATTGGAGGTGCTGCTTGAGGTTGTTCTGAGGGCTGCGAAGGCTATTCTGAAGCGATAACGCCACGATCAAAGTTTTTAAGAGCACTGATTTCGTGTTTTAGGCGCACTCGCGGTCTACCTGACGCTACGTCTGGGTGATGAGGATACACGTTGCCCCAGGCATTCAAAATTCAGCGCTGTATGTTGCGGTCGCAGAGGGGAGCTTTGGCTATCAGTTAGCGGATTAAATCGTTGTTGACCACGGTGAACATTGGCGGACGATAGGTGCCCTCTGGAAATTGGACATCGATCTGCCCAGACCGATATAGGGTGGAGGTCTCCTTAAACTTAAAGTAGATCGAAAAGTACCAGGATTTGCCTGCAGCTCTTCGAGTATTGTCCTTTGAGAGCACTCTAGGCCTATGACTGGTGCGAGTGCTTCTTTTGGTGCTGGTGGGCAGGGCACCCGGAGTCCGTTCTTGTAACCGCGCCTTTCCGAGGCAGGGCTTGCCTTTTCGAGCCACTAGGATCTCGGCGGTACGTTTTCTAAGCTTCGCCCGCATCATGCGCGCATATTCAAGAGTGGGCATATCCTCGTAACCAGGGATACGAGCGTAGGTCAGCTCGACCTTCTCGGTGAAGTCTCCGATGGAGACCTTCGGGTTCCATCGTAAGGCATCGTTATATTTCTTCCAGTGTACGACTTTAAAGATCTTGGTCCGTCCCATGACGGCATCCTCAAAGCAGTTATAGCCAGGGTAGTCATAGATGCTCTCTACTAGACCATCCTGCACGGGTTGTAGAACGGTGTAGAAGAACTGCTCCTCAATATCCTCATCGGCTGGGAGATACTCAGCCGAATAGCGTCTTGCCCAGAGGGGGCCGAAGGGGTGCGCCTTTTGATATCTCGGTACGACTCGGGCGATGGCCGAGTTAAAGTCCCGCATAAAATGAGCTCGGTTGGCCTTCGGGAATAGGGCGGGAAAGTGCACATGATTGCCCTCAATCGCTAATCCGTAGAGTTTCACTGAGTAGCGGGCTGCATACTTAGCTGCATAACCCAGGATTGCCCGCTCAAGTGGGCGGTTATTTACAAACCACAGCTCAGATCGTCGTGTTCGAGTGGTCTGAAAGGAGGCTATTTTTTTGGTTTCTATTCTTGGATGGTAAGCCATTGAAACTATACTCCGTAACGTAGAGGGCACCGATTCAAACCCTCCTCACAGAGTACTTATCGGCATTTTAGAGTATTTGTTGCTTCCGCGCGGTGTCTGAGAGAACAAGAACCTTTGAAATGTCGGCGGAGAGGGTGGCGAGGCTGTAGGGTTTAGAGATGATGGTGTCGATGCCAGCCTCTTTGGCGCGTTCGAGGGCAACATCGCGGGCATATCCGGTGGCCATTATAATTGGGATGTCAGCTCTCAGTGCACGAATCTTTGTGGCTAACTCAACGCCTGTCATCTCAGGCATGTTCTGATCCAGCAGTAT
Source organism: Bdellovibrionota bacterium (assembly GCA_044371155.1). Lineage (GTDB taxonomy): Bacteria > Bdellovibrionota_C > UBA2361 > UBA2361 > UBA2361 > CAZTER01. Next base: position 3,567 of record JBILUF010000164.1, on the reverse strand, counting down.
CAGATCAAAATCCTTTGGCGCCAGGCGAAACATCTCATATGCTTTGGACGGAGAAGTGACTCCACTCACGACATAGCCGATAGACTCAAGCATCTCCTTGGCCAGATTCACAATCATCTCCTCGTCGTCAACAAATAGGATATGACCAGATCCAGAGGTCGCCGGCTGTATCGATTGAATGCGAGCTCCTAGGCTCTGCTCGGAAAGTCGTGGTAGCAACACTCGAAAGATGCTTCCAGCTCCCATGGTGCTATCGGCCAAAATAGTTCCCCCAAGGGAGCTTATGATGCCATGCACCACTGCAAGCCCCATCCCTGTTCCCTTATCAGCTGCTTTTGTGGTGAAAAACGGCTCAAAAATTCGTTGCAGCGTTTTCTGGTCCATGCCACACCCGGTGTCGGAGACAGTTAGCTCAACATACTCCCCGGGCGCCACCCCACCATGCTCATGCTGATTAGCCTGATTAACCACGACTGCTCGCAGTGCAATACCGATCGCGCCGGCTTGTTCGCCGATCGCCTGATACGCATTGGTCGCTAGGTTCATTAAGACCTGTTGAAACCTCGAGGAGTCTCCGGCGGCAAAAAGGCGAGGTGCTTCAATGGTGCTCCGAATCTCGATAATCGCAGGCATCGAGGCTCGCAGCAGTGGGATGGTCTCTTCGATAACTTTGGTAAGATCGACCGGTAACGACTTAAACTCTTGTCTGCGACTAAAGGCTAGAATTTGTTGCACGAGATCCCGTGCGCGACCTCCAGCCTCCATGATGCCGCGAAAACGTCCACTGACCCGCGGTTCGGCCGCCGTCTCTCGTAGACCAAGTTCTGCATATCCAAGCATTCCAGTCAGAAGATTATTGAAGTCATGCGCAATTCCTCCCGCGAGGAGTCCGAGCGCCTCTAGTTTTTGAGTGTGCACAAGTTCTCGCTCTAGCTTGTCCCTCCTGCGCTCCGCCTCTTTACGGGCGGTGATATCCAGGAAAAATCCGCCCAAAAGAGTGCGCTCCGCGTGGCCCTTGATGGGGCCAGCGATACATCGCAGCCAGCACTTAGTCTCTTCTCCTGAGATTAATCGGAACTCAAAGTCTGCCGAGGACCCAGAGATTCCTGCCGCACGGAGCTTGCCGATAGTGAGGCCGATATCTTCCGGGTGGAGGTAGGACTCGAAGAAATTTGGGCGCATCCAATGCTCAATTGGAATATCAACAAGCTTTGCAGCTTGTGGTCCAATGTAGGTAAAGACGAGGGTGTCAGGGTAGGCCTCCCACGGAATCACCGATGTTGTCTCGAGGAGCTGTTGATACCGTTCGTTGCTCCCACGCAGCTCTGATTCAAGCTCACGTCGCTCCGTGATATCTACCCGTGTACCGATATACCCTTCAAAGGTTCCGGTATGGTCAAAACGTGGCACCCCTTTGGATATTACCCACCGATATGCACCACTTTTGCTGCGCATTCGGTACTCAGATGTAAAGGGCTCTCGTTGGTGAAAGGCGCTTTGATAGCCAGCGATCACCTCTTCGACATCGTCAGGATGAATCGTTGCAGTCCAGCCATTACCACAGGCCTGGCTAAGGCTCTGACCGGTAAACTCAAGCGCTGGTCTATTAACGAAAATGATACCCATATCGAGACCACTTTCCCAGACCATCACCGGAGCGGTATCAGCCATATGGCGATAGCGAGCTTCGCTTGCAACAACTCGATCGGCAGCCTCCTTGAGCGCTGAAATGTCGGAAAAGGTAACCACCACACCCTCGATGTGGTTCTGACTGGTGCGATATGGCAGTACGCGCTGCAGGTACCAGTGGCCATCGGTTGATCTAATCTCGCGCTCAATCGGTGCAAGGGTGCTGAGCACTGTCTCGGCATCTTTAAAGAGATTCCCATCGTCGTATCTTTTGGTGATATCAGAGATGGATCTTCCCACATCGGCTGCGATGAGGTTCATAAGTTTACGCGCTGAGGGGGTAAAGCGCTTGATGTTCAGAGCAGAGTCTAGAAATATTGTGGCGATCTCCGTGCTGCTCAGTAGATTACTGAGGTCGTTGCTCAGGGTCTCTAGCTCAGAGACCTTCGAATTGAGCTGCGCGTTAACCGTACTGAGCTCCTCGTTCACGGATTGGAGCTCCTCCTTTGAAGTCTCTAGCTCTTCATTGGCTGACTGGAGCTCCTCGTTCATCGAGACCACTTCCTCGTTCGAGGCCCGCAGCTCTTCGTTGGTACCCTCAAGATCCTCGATAGTGCTGTGGAGCTCCTCTCGAGTGGTGCTGAGCAAATTCTCTAGGTGCTCAATGGCATCCCGCTGACTAGAGCGATCCTGCAGTGAATGCTGAGGATGAGAGGCCTGAGTTGATAAAGCCTCGAATGAGACGATAAAGAGTCCCTCTGAGGCATCTTTGTTGGGGGCTGGGCGGACTGTGAGCCTACATGTCCCGCTACTACTTTCAAAAGTTGAATCGAACAGGAATCCTGACTCGGGTGCTCCTCCCTCATCTAGAGCGGCACGAAGCTTGGTGCGCAGAGTAACGGGCAAAAGCCCCAAAAGATTTGTCGTGGGGTCGCCACTCTTGACCTGTAGGAAAGCACCCACATTGCCGTGCAGGTAAAGAACGTCGCCTTCGCGGTTTATGAGTGTCGCGGCTGGTGTGAAAATCTTCAGCAGGGCGCTATCAAGGATCTGCGCAAAGCGATTCCGTCCGCGGGCCCCGAGCACGGGAGATGCCACGGTGCGCAGCAGCTCTCCGGAGTCGCCAAACAAAAGCCTTCCAGAGTCACGAGGGCGTCTGGGGCCTACACGCCGATAGAGTCTCCATTTCTTCGAGATCGGTTCGAACTGCGAGAGGTTGTCGCCAACTGTTTCCGAGTTGCCGATAAGTAAGAAGCCCCCTTCATTGAGACCAAAATGGAACAGCGATAGGGCTCGGCGTTGTAGGACTGGCTCAAGATAGATAAATAGATTGCGGCAGCTGATAAGATCCAATCTTGAAAACGGTGGGTCGCCCACAAGATTTTGCATCGCAAATATAATGTTCTCCCGTAATTCCTTACGTACCTCGTATCCTCCTGGGCAGGGGACGAAGAACTTTTGTAGGCGCGCCGGAGAGACCTCCGTTGCAATTGATTCTGGGAAGCGCCCGGTGCGTGCCAGTTGTAGCGCCTCTTGATCGATGTCAGTGGCAAAAATCTGAATCGGATAGGAACGACCGATCGTATCAAGATATTCCATCACCGACATCGCGATCGAATATGCCTCCTCGCCACTTGCACAGGCTGGAACCCACACCCGAATGGCTTCACCTGGAACCTTTCGAGCAATAATCGCTGGAATGGCTTCTTTAGCTAGCACCTCAAATGCTTGGGGATCTCGGAAGAAATTCGTAACGTTGATCATGAGATCACGAAACAACGATCGTAGCTCAAGCGGATTTGAAAGCAGAAACTGAAGGTATTCCGAGCCGTTCCGAAGCTGGGTTAGCGCGGCGCGGCGGGAGATGCGCCGAAGCAAGGTGTTTCTCTTATATCCCCGCAGATCAAACCCAAGCTCGCGGCGTAGCGCGCTAAGCAC
>JBILUF010000163.1:0-6114 GCA_044371155.1 Bdellovibrionota bacterium | reverse complement strand
GTGTAGCGAGTGAGCTTAACCTTGAGCAAGCCCGTAAGCTCAAGGGTGATATGGATCTGTTGGATGAGAAGATTGGTAGCGGTGCCTTTGGACTCTGGGAGAATGACAACCTTGAGCGTGACCTGAGCCGTCGAGAGAGCGTGCTTGAGCGTCAGGCCGCACAGCGTCAGCAGGCTGAGGAGCGTTTAGCACGGGAGGCAGAGCGTCAGGCCCAGCAGCAGGCCGCTAAAGAGGCGGCCGCCGAGAAGGCAGCAGCGCAGGCTAAGCTTGAGAAGCAGGTGGGGGATGTATTTCTTGATCTCAGCATACCACCCGAGAGAAAGGTTCTTGAGCTTAAGCGACTACAGAGTGAGGGTAAACTTAGCGATCAGGAGCTACGCAATATTGTTGGAAAGGAGGTCCAGAATCGTGGCACCGGTTTTGTGGGCAGCCTGACCCTTGAACAGACCTATAAGCTTCAGGCCGATATGGATCTGATGGATAAGAAGATCGGGAATGGAATTTTTGGGCTATCGGAGAATGATAATCTTGAAAGAGAGCTCAGTCGTCGTGAAAGTATGCTAGAGGAGGCAGCGAGGCGCCAGCGGAAGTAGGGGCGGTAAAGCTCAATAGGTAGCTCAGATAGACCAAGCTTGCCCTAGAAACAGAGGTGGGGTTTTCGCCGGACGAGCCACCATCTGCTCGCGAGATAGTTAACCCAGTATGCACATGAGCGGTAGGGGGTCGATTCACCCCATCTTCGCGCCGCGTTTCAGATGGGGGTGTCAAGACCGCCCCCAGCTAGCTCTGGTTATAATTTCTTATGTGCCCCATCGCACAGGTGCCCCTTGGCGCTGTGCTTACAACCGCACCATCCAACTGTGCGCTTCTCGGCAATCACCACCTCGTGTGGCGTAAACGAGGTGCCGGCATGCGAGCCGTCGCAAAACGGCTGGCTCTTAGAACGCCCGCATGAGCACCAATAGTAGGTGCCTGGCTCCATCTCAAGTGGGTATGATTTTTTCTGTGGTATTTCAGGTGTGTCAGTCATACGCCTCTTAGCTGATTAGCATTAAGAGCTGCCAGATGGGTTCAGGCCCTCTGACCGCCCACTTACGACTTATGAAACCGTGAGTGCTCTTGGAGGAACTTCTGCACCTCGTCGGCGAACTCTTTGGGGTATTCAATCATCGGAGCGTGGCCGCATTTTTTGAACACTACCAGTTTGGAGTTTGGGATCTCTTTCTGGAAGGTTTCGGCTACATCCATCGTCGTTACGAGATCATCCTCGCCCCAGATCAGTAGCACCGGCACCTTAATCTTGTGCAGGATCTCCCGCATATTGTCCTTCTTGGCGCTGCGGGCGGCGTGGATGAGGTTAAGCACATTCATCCGCTTGGTAAGGGACTGGTAGATCTCTTCCACGGCGGCATCGGTCACAAACTGCTGGTTATAAAACACCCGGGTCATGCTATCGCGGATATAGTTGCGATCTGGTCGCACCGGCAGAGCATCCACGGTGTGCTCATAGAGCCCCGAAGAGCCCGAGAGAATCATGCAGTCGACAAGCTCGGGCGAGGCGAAATACATCCGCATCGCTACATGGCCGCCCATGGAGTTGCCACAGAGAGCCACGGGGGCGATCTTGCGGCTGCGGACAAAATACTCGGTGTAGGCGGCTAAGGCTTTTACCTTGACCTCAGAGCGATGGGCCGTGAGGATGGGGAATTCCAGAGCGATCGGCTTACAGAACTTCTCCATCTCGGGATAGGTGTCGTTCCAGTTGGAGAGTGCGCCGAGAAGGCCGTGCAGTAGCAATAGCTCAGGCCCTGAGCAGTCTGGCTTGGGCTCCACTGCGTTATAGGTAGGCTCTTTGTTGCTTTTAAGCCACAGAGGATCACATGATCCGATGCGCTCAGCGGTCTTATGAAGCTCGGCGAGAAGGCCCTTAATCATTGCGGTGTTACAGCTAAAGCCTATTCCAAATATTGTAGTACTGCAGCCTATTAAGGCCGCCGGTAAAACCCCGGTGCGTGGGCCCGACAGTTACATAATCCGGCGCGTTGCACCCACACAAGCCTTAAAGAAGCCGCTCTCGATAGCGTAAGGCCTACGAGATATACGGATAAAAAGGGGTGCAAGTTAGCGATTTGTAACGCGCTCCCGGGCCCCCATTTAATAGTCCTTCTAGAGGTCGAGTTCAAGCCTATGGGAGTTTTCTTGTATCAGCTTATAGCGGGCCCCGGCATCTTTCCCTAATAGGCTCTCTAGGAGGGCATCTGGGTCGATCTGTTTGTCTACCGTAATGCGTAACAGATTCCGAGTCTTAGGATTAAGGGTAGTGTCCCAAAGGGTCTCAGGGTTCATCTCTCCCAGACCTTTAAAGCGGGTAATATGGAGCTTGGAGCTCTTCCCTTTTTTGCTCAAAACCTGCTCCTTCTCCGCATCCGTATACACCCAGTGAGTCTCCTCCTTGGTCCCGCTACCGATCTTGATCCGATACAGAGGCGAGAGTCCGAGGTAGAGGTGGCCAGCATCCACCAGCGGGCGCATGAATTTGAAGAAGAACGCCATTAGTAGGGAGGCGATGTGCATTCCGTCGGCGTCGGCATCGGTGAGGATGATTACCTTGCCGTAGCGCAGCCGCTCTAGCCTGATACCGGCCCCAAAGCCACACCCCAGAGCTGAGATGAGGTCCAAAAGCTGCTGGTTCTCTTTAAGTTTGCCATCAGAGGCAGCAACGGCGTTCAGGATCTTTCCTCTGAGCGGCAGCACAGCCTGCGTTTTGCGATCGCGACCCTGTTTAGCGCTGCCTCCGGCGGAATCGCCTTCGACGATAAAGACCTCTGAGTCTGCAGGGCGGGTTGATGAGCAGTCTGCAAGCTTGCCCGGCAGATTAAGCCTGTGACTTACCCCCACCTTGCGCGAGATGCTATCCGCCGCGCTGCGAGCGGCAGCGCGTGCCTTGGCGGCGAGGGTAATGCGCTCAATCAGTGTCGCCGCCACATTAGGCTTGGAGTTTAAGATGTTCTCAAACGAGCGCAGCAAGGTCTCGATCGGAGCAGTGACTTCTGGATTGTTTAGTTTATCTTTGGTCTGCCCCTGGAACTGCAGCTGGGTTATCGAGCCCGGTACCATCACTGAAAGCACTGCGACCATTCCTTCGCGGATATCATCTCCCCCAATTTTCACCCCTTTGGGAGTAAGGTCATGCACTGAAAGGTAGTTTCGGATCGCCTTTGAAATGCCATTCTTGAGGCCATCCTCATGGGTGCCGCCTTGGTTGGTGTGGATGCCGTTTACGTACGACAGCACCGATTCCTGCGTTGATTCAGTCCAGCAAAACGCTACATCCACCTTTATTCCCTCGGTGCGCTCGAGGGTGAAGCTCTCGGCTGCGATCGGCTTAAGCGACTTTTTCTCTAGGATACTTTCAAGGTACGACTTTAATCCCTCGGGGTAGCAGAATTGCTCGGAACTGCCTGCGGCCTCGTCTTTAAAGTGGATTTTAAGCCCTTTATTGAGGAATGCTTTCTCCTGGATGAGGTTGCGTACCCGCTCAGCAGAGAAACGGGTGCTCTTGAAAATCTCCGGGTCAGGCCGGAAAAATATCTGCGTGCCGTGCCCTTTGGTGCGCTCACCCTTTTTGAGCTTTGAAGTGGTGCGTCCTTGCGAGAAGGTTTGCTCCCAGAGGTAGCCATCGCGCTCAATGGTGGCAACCATCTCGCTTGAAAGTGCGTTTACCACTGATGAGCCCACGCCATGCAATCCGCCTGCTGAGACATAGTTCCTGTCCGAGAACTTTCCACCGGAGTGGAGGGTGGTAAGAATCAGCTCCAACGCTGGCTTTTTAAACTTGGGGTGGATATCCACAGGAATGCCGCGGCCGTTGTCGCGAATAGTGATGCTCTCGTGGTCTTTGTGGAGCGTTACCCAGATCTGAGTCGCATGCCCGTTCATCGCCTCATCGATGGCGTTATCTAGGATCTCGCGCACCAGGTGATGCAGCCCACCGGGGCCCTCGGTGCCTCCGATGTACATGCCGGGGCGTTTTCTGACCGGCTCAAGCCCTTCAAGAACCTCGATATCTACTGCGGTGTAGTTGGAGCGTGCTGTGTTCATGGTCTCGTGTAAACGCTAAAGTAAACTAATTGCTGTGACTATCAGAGCTTTTCAACCGAGGCGATCTCTCCTCGGCCGATGACCTTGGTGCCTTTGAGGGCCCGTTTGCCAGAGGTGATATCACCTGATTTTATCTCGATAGCTTTGCCGTCCCCGTTGGTGATCTTAATGGTGGCAGAGGAGCTAAATGAGGCTGCCCCAATCAGGGCATCATCGTCACGCACCCCCATGGCGATAACTCCCACCACGGCACCATCGCGCACCGGCAGCTCTTTGCGATCGATAACCAACCCACAGCCGCGCTGGGTGAAGAGAGCCAGCTTCTTCTCAGCCAGGCACACCGCCACAAGCCTGTCAGAATCCCGCACCTTTATGACGCGCTTGCCGTTGCGCTTGATTCCGGAAAGCCCTTCCGCTTTCAGCACCACGCCCATTCCCTCCTTGGTGAAGAGTGCCATCTCATCACCTTCTTTAATCAGGTGGCGGTACTCCTCCAAAAGCGAGCCCTGCTTGGTGTCACCTGATTTGAGGCCAAAGCTGGCAGCGATCTGCTCACCGTCTTTGAATTTCAGGATCTTTTGGATTGGGTCACCGTAGCCGCTGGAGCTAGGGAAATCCGATACTCGCAGTGAGTACATCGAGCCTAGGTTGGTAAAGAACACCACCCAGTCAACGGTGTTGAGCGGATGAGCCCGCACGATTGAGTCGCCTTCTCGTAGCCGGGTAGAGGCGAGCTCATTATTCTGGCGAATACGCTTAATCCACCCATCGGCAGTGACAATCGCGTATACATCCTCTTGGATAACGTAGTCTTCTTCGTTGATCTCAATTTCGATGTTGTCCTTCACTAGTTTGCAGCGGCGGCGATCGCCGTGCTTGTCGGAGATCTCTTTTAGTTCTTTCCGTACAATCTCAGAGATCTTCGCTTTGCTCTTAAGGATCGCATCGATCTCGGACACTCGCTCAGCTTTCTCTTTAAGCTCTGCGCGAATCTCATCGATATTGGTGCGCGACAGTTGATAGATCTTCATATCCACCACTGCAAAGGCCTGCACCTCGGTGAGCTTAAAGCGCGCCTCGAGTTTGTGTGCGGCATCAGAGCGTCCCTCGGACTTGCGCACAATTTTAAGCGCTTCATCCAAGGCATCAAAGATCTTTATCAAACCTTCAAGGATATGGATCCGCTCCAGGAGCTGGCGCTTCTCAAAAGCTAGTTTACGGCGCACTACCTCATGTCTAAAATCAAGAAAGTGCTGCAGACATCCCTTGAGGGAGAGCACCTCGGGACGAAGCGCTCCTTCCGCGGTGGGCACCAATGCTGTCATGTTGACTGGGAACGAGGACTCGAGCGGCGTGTGCTTAAATAGATACGCCATGGCGCGCTCGGGGTCGGCATCCGTGGCCAGCTCCAGCACCACCCGCACATCGGTGGTGGACTCGTCACGGATATCAACTAGTTGCGGCACTCTCTTTTGGATGATTAGGTCGGCTATTTTCTCCACTAACTGAGCTTTGTTAATGGCGTAGGGGATAGAGGAGATGATAATCACCCTCTTCCCGCGTTTTTCATCCTCCACCGACCACTCGCCGCGCATTCGGATGGCACCCTGGCCGGTTTCGTACAAGGAGAGGAGCTCCTGCCTGGTATTCAAAATCTGGCATCCGGTGGGGAAGTCGGGAGCTTTCACTATTGTAGTAAGCCGTGAGTTCGGAGTCTCGCCATCTGCTAATAGCTCCAGGAGGGCCTCAATGATGTCAGTGAGGTTATGGGGCGGAATGCTAGTGGCCATTCCTACGGCGATGCCGCTGGCACCATTGATGAGCAGGTTGGGCACCCGGCTCGGAAACACCATCGGCTCAGTCATGGTGGCATCGAAGTTGTCACGGAAGCCGACGGTTTCTTCCGCGATCTCGCCGATGACATCGAGCGCTAGTGGGCGCAGCTTTGCCTCGGTGTAGCGATAGGCCGCCGCCTCATCACCATCCATCGAACCGAAATTTCCCTGTCCATCA